>CAMKEM010000017.1 GCA_946411565.1 uncultured Prevotellaceae bacterium
TCCGGTGTCCAATATTCTGTTTCGCAAGATGCCGCCAAGAATAAGACCAATAAGATAGTAAGGATATTTTTCATTAATTTAATCATCTTGTTTTTAGTTATTTGGGGGGATTTGATTTTGCATATACTTTTTCAAAATACAAAGGTAGTAATAATTCCTGACACCTCCAAATCAAACGTCTGATTTTTCACACTTACCACAAAAAAAAAGTAACGATATACCATTTGTACCAATATATATATCATTACCAAGAAAATTGCCGTCATTAGTCATTAGTCATTTTCGTCATTAAGCGAGTTGATGACGGGCGAAAACCGGCTATATAGTAAATATATTTTATATATTTACTATATAGAGGTAAAAATCCCCCACGCACTTCCCTTAATGACGAAAATGACTAATGACTAATGACGGGAAGTGCTGAAGAGCGAAAAAACACCTTCCGAAAATTTCTCTCTGTGTATCAACACGTTACAAGCTTAAAGCGTATTTTATTCGAAACTATCATATACTTTTACGTGGTTAGTTGGGACATTCGCGAAAAATGTAGTAATTTTGCAGTGTGAATCAGTCAAAGGTCAAAAGACTAAAGGCAAAAGACAAAGGTTGGCGATCACTATACCTCCGTTTCACCTCCGTTGTGAATCCGTTGTAAATCCGTTGTAAATCCGTTTCCTATATCGGAGATATAAAGCCCCTACTCCATCCCACCCTCGTAGCGACGAGGTTTCAGGAAAAAGAAAAGAGCCTACCCCAATGGCGATTAGGACAAGCTCTTTCTTAGCTATAAAGGCGCTATATGGCAGTTACGGTTTCTTTTCCTCCACCGGTTCCTGCATATCCTTCTTTGACAGTTGAATCATCTTGCGAGCGTAGTCGGCAGGATAGCCCGGACGCTCAACAGGCTCTATAAGTCCGTACTTGGTCTTGAGATACTTACCGCCCTTCATCTTCTTCACCGCCATGTCATTATAACGGACAATCAGACGAACTGCAAGATCCTTCCATGTAGTAAGCATCTGCTGAGCCTGAGCATTGGAATAGTCGTTAAGGAACTTCACAGCATCAGCTGAAGACTGAGCATACATCTCCTTCGCCTTTGCCTCTATCTCTCCCTGCTGTGCGAAATAACTACTCTCAAGACTATCGCGATAGGTCTTCAGCTCTGGGAAAAGCATTGAATAGCGAGGATAAACCATATTGCTGACCCAGTTGCACACCCAATAGGCATTCTTATCTGAGAAGGTGACATCATCAGCACCAGGAGTATTGTAACACTCAGGCAAAACGGTATTGCCACAATAGATTGGAGTATAGGCTATCATATTGCCGTCATCATTACCCCACCACAGACAACCGCCAATCTCGCGAGGCAACCAAGAACGCATCTGCGAAACGTATGTAAAGCCTGTCTGCTGAGTACTTACAGGACGCTCCGTGAAATACTTCTTACCATCAACCTCGAATGCGAGAGGAGTAGGCTGATAAGGCATTTCCCAGATACCACCGCCAAGAGTGCCTTTCACCTCAAGAGGAGTACCCTCATAGTGGTCGCGCATCGCCATCTGCAAGTCCTGCACGGTGAGTTTCTTGTTAGGAACAACCCAGAGAGGAAGTGGCTCGGCATTCTTGTCACGACCTTCAGCCCAAGGCAGGTACTTATCCATTCCGTCAACGAAGAAACGGTAGAAAGCCCACACGCGGGCATCACAATAGCGACGGCCAGAGAAGTCAGGAGCAGCGTAAGCAGCATTCCAAGAGAAATCAGCATCCTTGCCTGTAAACCAGCCTTTTGAGCGTGCGTACTTTATGCAGTTCTTTGAGAACATAACATTTTCCTTGTCCTTCTGGTTGAACTTAGTGATACGGCTCTGATTAGCATGAGCACAGATAGCATCATCAGGAATACGCTGGGCAACCCAAACTACACCATGAGCGCCTGCACCCTGCATCTCCATAATCCAAGCTTCGTTAGGGTCGCAGATAGTGAAGGTCTCGCCCTCAGAGTTATAGCCATAGGTCTCCACAAGATTTGTCATTATCTTGATAGCCTCACGAGCAGTCTTTGAACGCTGAAGGGCAATATAGATGAGCGAGCCATAGTCGAGTATGCCTGTTGTATCAACCATCTCTTCACGACCTCCGTATGTGGTCTCTCCGATAGTCACCTGATACTCGTTAATGTTTCCTATCACGTTATATGTCTCCTCTGCCTGTGGAATCTCACCATGATATTTGTTTGTATCCCAATCGTAGATTTTCAGCATCTCACCCTTAGGATGCTTGCCTGCAGGAGAATGATACAGAGAGAAGAAAGCGCCGTATGAATCGGCATTATAGGTACACATCACACTACCGTCGGCACTTGCCTTCTTGCCAACGATGAAATTAGTACAAGCCATTGCCTGCACAAAACTTACAGCTAAAGAAAATAAAATATATGCTCTTTTCATGAAAGTAAAAAAAGAAATCTTTAGGGAAATGTATAGGGAAAGCTCCGCTTGCGCGGAGGGTATGGAAAGTAAATTAGGAGAAAATTTTACCAGTAAATTATTATCAGTAAATTTTATTCTATAAATTATCTTTTGGAATTTCCAAGCTGCGTATGCAGCTCAATAATTTACTGAATATAATTTACTGATAATTTACTTTCCTTATTATTCCCACGTAAGTGGGATTTATTTTATTACGAGTTTGTCCGAACCAGCAGCCTTGAAGCTCATGTCGAGTCCCTTAACGCTATGTGTGAGAGCACCGAATGAGATGAAGTCAACACCAGCCTTAGCGTATGGAATCATGGTGTCGAATGTGATGCCGCCAGATGATTCTGTCTCGCAACGACCTGCCACAAGCTCAACAGCCTTCTTAGTGTCCTCTGGAGTGAAGTTATCGAACATGATACGGTCACAACCCTCTGCAAGAGCCTCTTCAAGCTCCTTCCAGTTGCGCACCTCACACTCAATCTTCAAGTCCTTGCCGTGATCCTTGCAATACTGCTTTGCACGAGAAATGGCATTATGAACGCCACCACAGAAGTCGATGTGGTTATCCTTGAGCAGAATCATGTCAAACAGACCAATACGATGGTTCATACCGCCACCAATCTTCACAGCCTCCTTCTCAAGCATACGCATACCAGGAGTTGTCTTACGAGTATCGAGAACGTGAGTCTTTGTACCTGCGTCGATAAGAGCCTGCTGATACTTATGAGTCATTGTTGCGATACCGCTCATACGCTGCATGATATTCAGCATGAGACGCTCTGTCTGGAGCAAGCTCTGTGTCTTACCCTTAACGCTCATCACGATATCGCCAGGCTTAACCTCGGCACCATCATTGATATACACCTCAACCTCAAGCGTTGGATCAAAACGATGGAAAACCACCTTTGCTACCTCAACACCTGCAATGATACCTGGCTGCTTTACAAGGAGCTTGCTCTCGCCCATCAAATCAGCAGGAATACAACACAAGGTGGTGTGATCACCATCACCGATATCCTCCGCAAAACTCAAGTCAATGAGTCGGTCGGTCAATTCTTCTACACTTAACATCGATTCTATTTACTATTTAACTATTTACAATTTACTATTTTACTTTTTCTCTCTACTCTTTCCACTATCTACTTTACTCTTTACTCCTTATTCCATTAGAAATAAACACCAAGAGAAACCTTCAAGCCTACTGTAGAGTAGTCAGAATGCTTTCTGAAGCTCTGGTCATAAAATACAGAAGGCTCGATGGTCAGCTTATCGTTGAGGAAGAAGCAGTAGCCTGCCTCAATACCAGGCATAATGTCATTATGTCCTTTAGAAAGGAGCAACTTAGCATTCACACCTAAGAAAATACCATTCTCCTCCACATAGTAGCGTCCACCAACACCTGCTGTGATAGTAGCACGACCACCCTTGCCAGGATGATGAATACCAGCCTGTACGTCAACAAGCCAGCAATCCTCGATGAAGTAGCCACCCATAACACCTAAGTCGAACTTACCTTCCTCTGTTCCATTATAAATGAGACTCATACCAGAAAGCGAAGCATTCACGTACATTTTTTCAGCCTCAAACTGTGCCTTTGCCACCATAGTCATCGTGAGCATGGTCAGCATGATTAGAATCTTTTTCATTTGCTTTATTTTTTAGGGTTTTATGTTAAGTCGAAAGACATTATTACTCATCGTTGCCCTCAGCCTTCTGACTAACCTTCCACTTGAGGAAGATGCCAAGCAATACGACACAGACAACAGCAGCGATACTAAAGCCTATCTCTGGTGCAAGTCCGAAGGCAGTCTTGCTTATCATTATGAATGATGTGCAGACAGCAGTCATAAACAATGCAGGGATGAGAGTAACCCAGAAATATGCAGGACGGTTCTTTGCAAGATAAACCGTCAATGTCCAGAGGGTAAATACAGAGAGAGCCTGATTTGCCCATCCGAAGTAGCCCCAAAGCACGTTGAATCCGCTCACGTTCTCCATCTGCCAGATAAGCAAGCCCATTGTAACGAGGAAGATAGGAATACTGATGCTCAGACGCTTTGCGATGCTCTTCTGCTCCATGTGAAGCCAATCGGCAACGATAAGACGAGCACTACGAAGTGCTGTATCACCACTTGTGATAGGTGCAGCAACCACACCAAGCATAGCGAGAATACCGCCAAATACTCCGAGCCAATCGTTACAGATAAGGTTCACGACAACAGGAGCACCTGTTGCATAGCCATCCTTGACACCCTCCATAATCTCATAGCCAGGAGCAGGACTTCCATAGAAGAAATATGAAGCAACTGTTGCCCATACAAGAGCAACGATACCCTCTGTAATCATTGAACCGTAGAAGATAGGACGACCAAGATGCTCATTCTTCATACAACGTGCCATAAGAGGGCTCTGTGTAGCGTGGAAGCCGCTGATAGCACCACAGGCAATAGTGATAAAGAGAGCAGGGAACAGATCATCGGTAAACGTCTCAGGGTGTGTAAGTTTACCAAGGCTAACAACACCTGTCTCCCAAAGCTCTGGAAGGTCGTACCATCTGACGAAGAGCACAACCATCAAGGCAGCAGCCATGAAGAGAAGTGAGAATGCGAAGATTGGATAAATCTTACCGATAATCTTATCCACAGGCATCATCGTGGCAATGATGTAATATGCGAAGATAAGCACAATCCACAGCATTCCATTGTCAAACATGCTTGTGAGGATATCGGCAGGGCTCTTCACGAACACAGCACCTACAAGAACGAGGAGCAGTACGGTGAAGACGAGCATAACGTTCTTTACGCCATTGCCAAGATACTTGCCGACAAGCTCTGGAAGTCCAGCACCATTGTTGCGGATACTAAGCATACCACTGAGATAGTCGTGGGTAGCACCTGCAAAGATACATCCGAATACAATCCAGAGGTAAGCAGCAGGACCGAACTTTGCACCCATAATAGCGCCAAAGATAGGACCAGTGCCGGCAATGTTAAGAAACTGAATCATGAAAATCTTCCATGAAGGAAGAAGAATGTAGTCAACGCCATCGTTAATTCGCAACGCTGGAGTGATACGATCATCAGGTCTGAAGACCTTCTCTACAAACTTACCATAGAAGAGATAGCCGAGTATCAACAGAACAAGGCTAATGCAAAATGTTATCATTTTTCCAAATATTATAATATAATTTCTGAAATTCTTGACAAATTTCGTGCAAAGATAAGAAAAACATTTGGAAAAACAAACAAATAATACTAACTTTGCACCCGAAATGAAAAAAATAACTGTTTTTTTGGCATTTTTAGCCTTTTCTCTTGGCTATGCCAAGGCTCAGGCACGCTATTACAACGTGTCACCCGTCACGATACAATCGCCTGTTGACGTCCCTCTGCATGAGGTTCGTGCAGTATGGCTCACTACCATAGGAGGTCTTGACTGGCCTCACTCCTACGCTCAGTCTGGCTCGGCAATCACACGTCAGCAGAACGAACTCCGCACCACTCTCGATCGCCTACAGAAGGCAGGCATAAACCTCGTCTTCATACAGGCTCGTGTTCGTGGTACTACGATCTTCCCATCTACTATGGAACCATGGGACGGTTGTCTTTCTGGTCGCCCTGGCACTTCACCTGGTTACGATGCCCTCGCATTCGCCATAGAAGAGTGCCACAAACGTGGAATGCAACTCCACGCATGGGTTGTCACCATCCCTGTGGGCAAATGGAATGGCGCTGGTTGCAAGCATCTTCGCCAGACTGTTCCACACCTTCTCCGTAAGATTGGCGAGGATGGTTACATGAATCCTGAACAGCCAGGAACGGCCGACTATCTCGCACGTTTCTGTGGCGACCTTACACGTCGATACGACATCGACGGCATTCATCTCGACTACATACGCTACCCTGAGACTTGGGGCAAGATTGCCAACAAGAATCAAGGTCGCCAATACATTACAAGCATTGTCCGCGCCATTCATTCTGCGGTAAAGAGAGAGAAGAAGTGGGTAATGTTAAGTTGCTCTCCTATTGGCAAATACGCTGACCTGCCAAGACAATGGTCTCATGGTTGGAACGCACGCGACATAGTTTGTCAGGATGCAGCACAATGGATGCAGACAGGACTCATGGATGGTGTCTTCCCAATGATGTATTTCCGCAACAATGACTTCTATCCTTTCGCCATCGACTGGAAGGAAAGAAGTAACGGACGTATCGTGGCTCCAGGTCTCGGAATATACTTCATGTCACCCAAGGAGAAGAACTGGCCTTTGAGCGATATCTCACGTGAGCTTCACGTTCTTCGTCAGTATGGACTCGGACATACCTATTTCCGTTCAAAGTTCCTTACCGACAACACGAAGGGTATCTATGACTTCGCAGCCAACACGCTCTGCCCCTACCCTTCTCTTATCCCTGCACAGACTTGGTACGGCTATCGCATTCCTGAATCTCCACGCTCAATAAGCGTGAACGAGGCAAAGGATTACCGTCCAACGGCTATCCTATCATGGGAGCCAGGACGTGATAATTCCGATGGTCCATACCTTACATACAATGTGTATTCTTCCACGCATTTCCCTGTAAACACCCGTGATGCACGTAACATCACCATCGTAGGCACACGCAATCTCTCTGCTCTCGTCCCAAAGGGAATGTACTATGCCGTTACCGCCGTTGACCGTTACGGCAACGAGTCAAAGCCTTGTCAGATTGACGGTGTACACGAGTTTTACGATGCTCCTGTGGCAAGACCTTCATCTGTTGCCCAAAAGCCAACACCAAGCACAAAATTCAAGCAGATACCAAACTGTCCATTGCTTGAGCGTAGCAAGACGATAGAACTTCGCGACCTTTGTGGTACGTTCCAAGTATATTCAATGCAGGGTATCATCGTGATAGAGAACATGCAGGGCGAAGTGTTGTACTCCTACCCTATCGCTCGCACCCTGAATATCTCAAGATTGCCAAAGGGCATGTATGTGGTTCGCTTCCTCCACAAGAAGAAGAAAAAGGGCACACACAGGCTTTGCTTCCTAAAGAAGGTGTGAGTTTAGTAGAAAGTGGAAAGTGTAATGAGGAATGATTAATGAATAAAGCACAAACAAAATATTGATATATCAATATAGAACAAAAGTGAAAGTCTTTCGGCTTTCACTTTTATTCTTTTATGCCCTATATTTGATATGTAAACGTGAGTTCGACGATTTGTTTTTTGCTGTCGCATAACATTAATTGTGACACTAATTAGCCTTACAGCTTAGATTCTCATTAATTTTTGTCCTAATTAATGTCTCATTTCACGTCTTAATTAATGTTTTTCAAATAAAAAGCAAGCGTTTTTATTTTCATCGAATTCGAAATAAATGCATCTCCGATGCTGAGATTTGTCGCAGACCCACTGACTACAGGGAAGTAACTGACAATAATTCTTCGCAAGGCTCAGGCGCTACGCGGAGTCCAAATCTTAGTCCAATAAGAAACAGGGCTTGCGCCCTATAATGAAAGTAAATGAGCAATAATATCTTCGCGTAAGCGAGCCTTTCTTATTGGACTAAGATTGGTAATTAACGTGAATTCGATGAAATAAAGGGAAGCGGATTTATCTGATTTATCTGAAATAAATCGCGAAAACATTACTGCGCCAGCTATCAGATACATCGGATAAATCCGTTTCCCTTATTATTTTTTCAGTATAATCGCAAAGAAATCTGTTTATATGAAGATTCGTCGAACTCACGTTAATTATTGTCAGTTAAAAACAGCTTGCTGTTTGCCATATAGCCAATTCGTCGTAGTAACGTTATATAGAAAATAATACGGCTGTCAACTGTAAGAACCGTAAGAATCTCTGTTAACAGAGCAATTGTTTCCTACTCATTCATAAAGCCCCCCAAAAAATCTTACACTTCTTACAGTTTACAGCAAGAAATATGTAAGCCAAGGAACTGAAAAGAATAGATTAATATATATATAAATATAAATATATTTATATATATATTAAAATTTGGGACGGGCATTTTACTTGGAAATCTTGCACGCTGTAAACTGTAAGAATTGTAAGAATTTCTGTATATGCACGAAATCCAGGACAACCCATCACGCAATCTGGGACAACTATTGCATATCCCATTAAAACTTCGTACCTTTGCACCTGTAAACACCGAGGACGTACAGAGACATTCCATTATGCTTCCATAGTGATTCCACCATGATACCCCTCCATAGGAGAAATGCAAGCGGAATCTTTCACCATTCACTTGGCAAGGAGAGTGAGCAGGAAGCGAGTATAGCCCTTATCAGTTACCTCAGCCCTGATACCAATGGCAAAAGCGTTAGTGGCAGTGCCGTTCTCACGAAGTATCTGTCGCATGATGAGATAATCGACATCGGAAGTGGCAAGCGAGAACAATGCCTCAGCAGCAGACTTCTGCATCCTCACGTTAAAACAATCTATGGCAAGCGTGATATACTTTCTTCCTGGATTGGTGCCGCCAGTAAGAAGTACCTCTGCGGAAGGAGTCTCACGGTTATTCTTACGCTTGAGAAGGACTACGAGATAATCCATAAGCTGCTTGTTGGCTACGACCTCCACATTCTCCACATCATCGGCAAAGTCGAGCTTGAGACTTGTAACAGCAAACGGAAGCATAGGGTACGTCACCTCTGAAGCATTACGAATGCACTGGGTGCAGAGCATAGAATACAGATTACGGTAATAGCCTACGGTCTCAGAGAGTTCCTTGACACCCTTCTCATCAAATTCCTCACTCGCCATAACCTTGCTATTGTCCTGTGCAATGCGTGAAGGGAAATACATTGTCTCATGCTTCAACGCACTCAAGGTATTGTCGATGACATTATTTGAGACATACAAGCGGTCACGCTCACGCTTCATCCTTGCAATCTCTTCCTCCTTCTCACGACATACCTGCTCCAGACTACGGCGATTGTGAAGCACATCACGCACATAGAACCACCAGAACACAGCCACAAGCACGAGGAAAAGCAGTATGAGAACGCCTACGGCAATGTTATTTGTATTCTCTGTCCGTTCCATCGTTGCACAATAGGTGCTCAAAGTAGAGTCTTGCGAACATTCCTTGTACAACTTGGTATATGCATTATTGTTGGCTGCATAGAGTTCCCAATCGTTAAGGGCAAGGGCAGAAACGGCAACCTCATTGCGAACATAGATGATGATATCATAATCGGCAGGCACCTTCTTGCTCCACCAACGTAGTTCCGCACCATTATAGGCAATAGTCAGAGTATCATCCTTATTCACGCCTGCAAGAGAGCGATAAGCGGTATTTATACTTCTGAAACATGAATCGGCAAAGCTGATGGCATCGGCATAGCGACCACCAACGTTGGCACTATACACAGAATCAGCCCATGCAGATTGTTGGGTGTCAGGTGCAGGGTGTTGAGTAGTATTTTTTTCAGCATAGCCAAAGGCAGGAATCAAGGCAATGAGCGCAATCAACGTGGCACGCACGGCTATAGGCAGACGGAAGAAGATACGAGTACCCTTGCCCTTCTCGCTCTCAGCCTTTATCTCGCAACGAGAGAACAACTCACTGGTCTTGCGATAGCGATCCATTATACCACGGCAGTTCATCAAGCCGAAACCATGACTCTTCTGCACCGTGAGATTTTCCTTTTGATCCACAATGGTTCCATAGTCGAAAAGATGGTCAGCCTTCTCTTGCGTCATACCTTCACCAGAGTCTGTTATTGATACTTCCACATATCCTTCGAAACTATCACTATTGTTAGCTTCAACAACTACTTCCCCACCCTCTGGAGTATATTTTCGAGCATTATCAACAATGGTATTTATCAGGAAGAGAGTAAGCACCTTATCGGCTTTCACGCTTATATCGGTTTCTTTAACCATTAGTCGTATTCCCTTGTTACTGAATGATTTCTCATTCATTCTGATAATAGAGAACAACGACTGCAAAGGGAATGTTTCAACATGGAGTGATATCTGTCCCTTACGCAACTGAACCCATGATGTCAATCGGGCATTATCATCAAGTATCGACTTGCAGACATCCGACACATATTCAAGGTTTCCCTTGCCAGCCTTGTTAGCCGTTTCCACACTATGAAGCATACGGTCAATGAGTGGCAGGATGTTCTCAGCGTATGTCACCTTTGCATGCTGTTCCACATTGATGCGAAGGGCATCCTCTGTCTGAAGCTGCAATGCCTGAAGATTCTCATCAAGTTCCTCAAGTCGCTCGTTGTGCTTGTACTTATCCTTGTTCTTGCGATGATAATGAATAAGCATAGCCACCACAATGACGAGTACTCCAAGCACGATGACAATAGCCGTGATAAGCCACTGAGTGCGAGATACGAGGGCAGAGAGAGCCTCGGCACGAGCCTCAAGCTGACGATCCTGACGTGTGGAGTCCTGCATATCAAGATACTGGTTGCGATAGTAGTCACTTGCCTGTTTCTCGCCAAGAGCCGAATAAGCCATAGACATTTTCTCACTTATAGATGCCACAAGGTCGGGAGCCTGAAGAATAAGGGAATCATCAACGGCATTCAGCAAGCATGAGAGTTCAGCTTCATAATCGCCAATGTTATGATAACAAGACGAAAGGGTACGCCATCCACCTGCAATCTGGTAGATATCACCATATCTCACAAAGCATTGCAAGGAACGCTCTGCAAGGTTGCCAGAAAGCATTGCATCAGGCACGGCATCATCGTTGAGATAACGGATGCAAGGATCATAGTCACGATGATAGGCTGCAAGTTCCTCAGGATTAGCAAGATGCTCGGAAAGCGACTGCAACGAGTTGGCTTCCCAGAAGAGGTAGCCATTGTGTCGGGCAAGCATATAGCATTGCATAAGGCAGTCAAATTCCTTATGCGCAATTTCTGCAGGAGTTCCCTCACGCAAGATTCCACCTGCACCGATATTGTAGAGATATGCAAGGTATTGGGCAGTATCGCTGATGAGAAGGATATCCTTATCCTTGGCAATACTCAATAATGCCTCTGACGACTCAATAGGAAGATTGACATAATAGAGATAAGTGGAAAGTACAATACCATACTCACTTCGAGCGTATGTATATTGCTTGCGCTTTCTCTGCGATTCATCCTCAATATCAGAATGAATGTTAGCCATATATCTGTCTGCCACATTCTTATGGACGTAGAAATCCTTGTTCTGTGAACGACGCTGGCACAAGCGCATACGCTGAACCTCCACGTTGAGTCGGGTTATGTCATCCTTTGCAAGGGAATCAGCACGAGAGAGAAGTGTATCACTCTTAACATAATCCATGCGTGTGATGGTATAGAATGCCTGATTGAGCAGAGCCTCGGCCATTCCTGCATCATACTTAATCTTCTCAGCCTCGGCATACGCCTTGTTGGCATATATGCGTGCAGAATCCACGTTCTTATAACGTTGATCATAAGAACGGTCGTTGAGGGCATCAACACGATTCCTGTCCAGATTATCTATGGAACAACTCCAGACAAGGGCAAAAAAGAATACAGAGAAGAATAAATATTTACGCATAGTTATTATTTTGAGGGGGACGGATATTCTAGCAAATCTAGATAATCTAGAATTTCTAGCCCCTAAGAAAAAACTGGAACTCCGAAAGCACGACGACTCCCCGAATTCCAGTTTTATGGTTATTTAGTCAAAGACTATTCCTAATTACTTACGAGCACCAAGGCAGTAGCTAAGAGCTTCCTTGCACTTGTCAGTTACATACTGCCAATCGCCTGCTGCAACCTTATCCTTTGGGAAGAGCTTAGAACCCATGCCTACACAGAATACACCTGCAGCAAACCACTTCTCAAGGTTCTCCTTCTCTGGAGCAACACCACCAGTAACCATGATCTTAGACCAAGGCATTGGAGCCATAAGTCCCTTGATGAGATTTGGACCTACAACATCGCCAGGGAATACCTTTGTGAAGTCGCAACCTACTTCCTGTGCCTTACCAATCTCTGATGGTGTGAGACAACCAGGGCAATATGTCACGCAACGACGGTTGCAGACAACAGCGACATCAGGGTTGAAAAGTGGACCTACAACAAAGTTTGCACCCATTTGAATATACATAGCTGCTGTTGGAGCATCAACTACAGAACCGATACCGAGAGCCATTTCTGGGCACTCCTTTGCAACAAACTTAGAAAGTTCTGCGAAAACCTCCTGAGCAAAGTCACCACGGTTTGTGAACTCGAACGCACGAACGCCACCCTCGTAACAAGCCTTCACTACATTCTTTGCAACTTCAACGTCCTTGTTATAGAAAACAGGAACCATAGGTGCCTCGGCGATCTTCGCCATCACCTGGAATTTATCAAATTTAGCCAAAATATTTACAATTTACCATGTACAATGTACAATTACCATTTTGCAATCTGTACATTTCCATGCGGTTTATATTCTAATCACTTTCTATTTTTGTACGCATCGTCTTTATAGATGCAACGATAATCTTTACCAATTTCAAGTTTTCATTGTACAAGTCCTGCATCCGTTCTTTTGGCATTATGTCACAAGCAATAATCAAGTCAAGCCAATGAGCCGTCTCATCAAGTTCTTCTTCGCACATTTTCAACTTATTCAGAAAATCCTTATCGGACTTACCTACACAAGCAGCACGATAATTTGCTGACGGAGACGTACCAGAACGTATAATCTGTTTGGCAATAGCATTCGCGGAAATGGTATTAGGCATTTTGTCAACCATTTTTACGATACGAATGGCAAAAGACCTGAGCCTTGATTTCATTTCCTCGCGAGTCATAGCTAAAAGCTAAAATGAAAATTGTACATTGTACATGGTAAATGGTAAATGAGTCTATCGCTGAACACGACCATTAGCAGAACCACCAGCAAGAGCCTCAACCTCTGCAACAGAAACGAGGTTAAAGTCACCATTGATAGTGTGCTTGAGAGCAGAAGCAGCAACAGCAAACTCAAGAGCCTCACCCTGATTTGGTTTTGTGAGAAGACCGTGGATAAGACCACCAGAGAAAGAGTCACCACCACCTACACGGTCGATGATTGGATTTACATCATAACGCTTTGACTGATAGAACTCCTTACCATCGTAAATAAGAGCCTTCCAGCCATTGTGTGTTGCAGAGAAAGACTCACGGAGAGTTGAAACAACGTACTTGAAGCCGAATGTCTCCTTCATCTGCTTAAAGATACCCTCGTAACCAGCAGCATTAGTCTCACCACCCTCAACGTCAGCATCAGGCTTGAAACCAAGACAAAGCTCTGCATCTTCCTCGTTGCCGATACATACGTCAACATACTGCATGAGAGGACGCATGATAGAGATAGCCTTCTCTGAAGTCCAAAGCTTCTTACGGAAGTTGAGGTCAACAGAAACAGTTACACCATGACGCTTTGCAGCCTCACAAGCGAGCTTTGTAAGTTCAGCAGCCTTATCTGAAATAGCAGGAGTGATACCAGACCAGTGGAACCAGTCTGCACCTTCCATGATTGCATCAAAATCGAAATCCTCAGGATTAGCCTCAGCGATAGCAGAGTTAGCACGATCGTAGATAACCTTTGATGGGCGCATAGAAGCACCTGTCTCACAATAGTAAAGACCAACACGATCACCACCACGAGCGATATACTGTGTGTTCACACCATAACGACGGAGTGCGTTGACTGCAATCTGACCAATCTCGTGTGAAGGGAGCTTTGAAACGAAATAAGCGTCATGACCATAGTTGGCACAACTGATAGCTACGTTAGCCTCACCACCACCTGGGATGATACGGAAGATGTCAGTCTGAATGAAACGATCCTGACCATTTGGAGAAAGACGAAGCATTATTTCGCCCAAAGTTACTACTTTTGCCATAGTTAATTAAAAGAGTTAATTTGCATTAAGATTTAAAATTCCCAAAGTAAGATTTTCTGCATAGTCATTGTGACAAAACGCAGATTTCGAATGCAAAATTACGCATTTTTTACGAAAGAAAGAAATATTTCAAGAAAAAACACACTTTTTTCCCGTTTTTTACAAAAAAATTAATTGTTAGTGCACACAATTCGCATTTTTTTTATTATTTTTGCACCATATTTTTTTAAATCTTAAATCACCTTCAACTTAAGGAATGTCACAGAATATGGATATCAACGACCTCAACGACGAACAGCCAATTGAGGCTGCTGCCGAAAAGAGAAAGGTAGGACGTCCCAAGGGTTCCACAAATGGTAGTGGAAAGAAGAACAAAAGCACAAAGAAGGCAAAGTCTGCCAAAAAGGCTTCTGCTCATGCAGATCAGGCTAACAAGCGTCAACGTAAACGCGACAACACTGGTTCACTGCGTATCACAATCCGTGATATTGCAGAAAAAGCTGGCGTGAGTGTCGGTACAGTTGACCGTGTACTGCACAACAGGCCTAACGTCTCACCAAAGGCATTGGTCAAGGTTCAGAAAGCCATCGAGGAGATGAACTATGAGCCTAACATGTATGCAAGTGCACTTGCCCACAATAAGGAGTATAATTTCTACTGCCTTATGCCTAAGCACGAAAGTGAAGCCTATTGGGAGGAAGTTGAAGAAGGTCAGCTCCATGCTTGCGAGATGCGACGTGACTTTAATGTGCACGCGCACATGTACTATTATAAACGCAAGGATGACCAGAGTTTCAAGGAGTGCTATGAGGCTATCCTTGCCAGCCAGCCTGATGGTGTCGTTGTTGTTCCTGCAAAGTTGGAGGCTACCCGTAAGTTTACGGATCAGTTGCATGAACGTAACATTCCTTTCATCATGCTTGATTCATATATGCCAGACCTCCGTCCTCTCGCATTCTATGGTCAGGACTCATTTGCCAGCGGATATTTTGCAGCAAAGCTTCTTATGATGATTGCATCAAAGGAGAAGAGCATCATGCTGATGAAGCAGACTATTGATGGTGTTCACGTTGCAAGTAAACAGCAGGATAACCGTGAGGTCGGTTTCCGTCACTACATGAAGGATCATTTCCCAGAGATCAAGATTGTGGAGGTTGATCTTCCATACGGATCAGCACGTAAGGAATACACACAGATTCTGCAGAAATTCTTTGACGAGCACAAGGAAATACACCATTGCGTAACACTCAACTCAAAGGCACACCTTGTTGGTGAGTATCTTTTGAAGAACAATCTTCGCAATGTTCAGATTATGGGTTACGATATGGTGGAGAAGAATGCCAACTGTCTTCGTCAGGGCAGTATCTCATTCCTCATTGCACAACACGGATATATGCAAGGCTATTACAGCATTGACGCCCTTGCAAGAGCAATCATTCTGAAGAAGAACGTAAACCCAGTGAACTATATGCCTATCGAAGTGCTGTTCAAGGAAAACGTGGATTTCTACAGAAGAACGCAGATCTAAAAAGCCCCTATCACCATCCTTGGTGATAGGCACATACAATACAAAAACATTAAGAACTATTAAATCTAACACGAATGGAACAAGCATATCTGAAAATCAATCCCGCAGACTCTGTGGTTGTATGCCTCAGAGCCATGAAGGCTGGTGAGACCGTAACCGACGGAGATAAGAAAGTCAAGCTATTGCAAGACACTCCTGCAGGTCACAAGGTTCTGCTTACCGACAAGAAGGAAGGTGAAGATATAATAAAATACGGCTACCCTATCGGTCATGCCATCAAGGATCTCAAGGCAGGAGAATGGGTAAACGAGAACAACCTCAAGACCAACCTCGCAGGAACTCTCGAATATACTTACAATCCTGTTGATGAGAAACTCAGCATTTCTGTTGAGAACCGTACCTTCAAGGGCTATGTCCGCAAGAATGGTGATGTAGGTGTTCGCAACGAAATCTGGATTGTTCCTACCGTTGGTTGTGTAAATGGCATTGCCGAACAGTTGGCAAAGAATCTCGAAAAAGAGACTCATCTTGACGGCATTGATGCAGTACATGCTTGGCACCATAACTATGGTTGCTCTCAGCTCTCAGAGGATCATGAGGCAACACGTAAGATTCTTCGTGACATCGTGCTCCATCCAAATGCAGGTGCCGTACTCGTTCTCTCCCTCGGATGCGAGAACAATCAGCCTGACGATTTCATGGCTATGCTTGGCGACTATGACAAGGAGCGCATCCAACTCGTCGTTACACAGAAAGTTGAAGGTGACGAGTTAGAATATTGCATGGATATCCTCCGCAAGATGTACGCAATATGCAAGGAAGATAAGCGTGTTGATGTTCCTGTTAGCAAGCTCCGCGTAGGACTTAAATGCGGTGGTTCTGATGGTTTCTCAGGCATTACCGCCAACCCTCTTGAAGGTGAATTCTCAGATTGGCTCGTTGCACAAGGTGGCACAAGCATCCTTACTGAGGTTCCTGAGATGTTCGGTGCAGAGACAATACTTATGAATCGTTGCGAGAACCGCCAGCTCTTCGACCAAACGGTTTCTCTTATCAATAACTTCAAGAACTACTTCCTGTCACATGGTGAGCCTGTAGGCGAGAATCCATCTCCAGGCAATAAAGCAGGCGGTATCTCAACACTTGAGGACAAGGCTCTGGGATGCACACAGAAATGCGGTCGTGCTCCAGTAAGTGGCGTTCTTGAATATGGCGATCGCTTGCAGACATCAGGTCTTAACCTTCTCTCTGCTCCTGGCAACGACCTCGTAGCAGCCACAGCTCTTGCTTCCGCAGGATGCCATCTGGTGCTCTTCTCAACAGGTCGCGGAACTCCTTTCGGTACTTTCGTTCCTACGATGAAGATTTCAACCAACACAGATCTTTACAATCGAAAGAAGAACTGGATAGACTTCAATGCCGGACAACTCGTTGACGGTAAGACAATGAAGGAACTCGTTCCTGAGTTCATCGACAAGATCCTTGCTGTTGCAAGCGGTGAACCTGCGCGCAATGAGGTGAACGGATATAGCGAGATTTCAATCTTCAAGAATGGAGTAACGCTGTAGAAGCCCACCCACGGCCCCTCACCCGCCTTTCAGGCACCCTCTGGCACATACTCGGAGATACTCAATCTCCGACTTCCCCAAGGGGCGAGGGAAAAGTTAGTACTTCCAATCACACCTTTAAACTGACAAAAGTAACTTCCTCCTCGCCCCTTGGGGAGAGGATGCCCAAAGGGCAGGTGAGGGGCCGTTG
The DNA here is from genome assembly GCA_946411565.1 of uncultured Prevotellaceae bacterium. Taxonomy (GTDB): domain Bacteria; phylum Bacteroidota; class Bacteroidia; order Bacteroidales; family Bacteroidaceae; genus Prevotella. Next base: position 17,648 of record CAMKEM010000017.1, read on the forward strand.
TTGTTTTATATTTATGCTCAATCTCTCTCCTTTAATCGTCTTTGTAGTTCTCTACCTCGCTACATCAATCGTTGCGGGTGATTTCTACAAGCTACCAATAACCGTGGCATTCATGCTTTCGAGCATATACGCCATAGCAATATCACGAGGCATGTCGCTCGAGAAACGCATCGAGGCTTTCAGCCGAGGTGCAGGACAGAAGAACATCATGCTCATGATATGGATATTCGTGCTTGCAGGTGCTTTTGCAAAGTCGGCAAAGGATATGGGATGCATTGACGCGACGGTAAACCTCACACTATATGCACTTCCAGCCAATATGCTGCTTGCAGGATTATTTCTCGCAGCATGTTTCATATCCCTGAGTGTTGGAACAAGTGTTGGAACAATAGCCGCCCTCACACCTATCGCCGTGGGCATAGCCCATTCCACAGGCTCAGATGTAGCCTTATTGACAGCCATCGTTGTGGGAGGCTCATTCTTCGGAGATAATATGTCGTTCATAAGCGACACCACCGTAGTTGCCACCCAGACACAAGGCTGCAAGATGAGCGATAAGTTCAAGGCAAATATACGTATCGTTGCACCTATCGCATTCATCACGTTCATCATCTATATGGTGATGGGAAGAAATATAAGCATACCGCAAGAAATTCCAGAAGTAGAACTGCTAAAAATCGTTCCATATCTCTTCGTCCTCGTCATAGCCCTCTATGGAATAAACGTACTCATGGTGCTTTCAATCGGAATACTCCTAACAGGCATCATCGGAATAGCATCTGGCAACTATGACTTCATTGCATGGTTCTCAAGTATGGGTGATGGCATAGTGGCAATGGGCGAACTCATAATAGTAACGATGATGGCAGGCGGACTTCTCGAACTTATTAAAGAGAACGGAGGTATCGTCTTTATCATCAATAAGATAACACGTCTTGTTAATGGTCGTCGTGGAGCCGAACTTTCAATAGGCATCCTCGTATCATTGGTCAATGTATGCACAGCCAACAACACCGTGGCGATAATCACCGTGGGCGGTATTGCCAAGGACATAGCCGAGCGTTTCGGTGTAAAGCCAAAGCGTGCAGCCTCCATCCTCGACACCTTCTCATGCGCCACACAAGGTCTGCTACCCTACGGTGCCCAGATACTTATAGCAAGCGGTCTTGCAGCCGTCAATCCTATAAACATCATCGAGTACCTCTACTACCCTATCCTACTCGGCATCGGTGCTTTGATCTACACCTTGAAAAGTGGAAGTAAATAGTGGAAAGTGGAAAGTAGATAGTGGAAAGTAGAAGTATTGCGCGAAAGGCATGTTAATTGTTAATTATTAATTGTTAATTGAACAACCATGTTCCCAACAATCCAAGAAAACTTCACAATACTGCTTCGTGCAGGTGCGTTCGGCATTATTGACGAACCTCTGAAACCTATGTCCAGTTTCAAGTGGAACAAACTCGTCGCTACCGCGAAGAAACTTGGCATTAACGGTTACATAGTGGCTGGAGCACAACTATTGAAGGATGATCCTCTCCTACCACCAGATATCAACATTCCTACTCCAAAGGAAAAGTTTGAATATCCAGAGACAGCCCTCTACGGATTCCTGTCTTCACGTCGCTATCGCAAGATTAGCGAACAGGAGAAGCATAACATAGATTGCAGTACCGAGACACTCAACTTCCTGCATCTGCTTGTTGCCAACATCGACCTTATCATCACTAAGGATATGTCCCTAACAGGCATTATCGCTGTTGGCGAATATCTCCGAACAAAGGGACATAAAGTGGATTTCGTGAAGCTAAACCAATGGATTCACCGTCTCGGCATAGCTCAGGCAGCCTCTTTCATCGGGCACATGCTCATAGAGCTATTCGATTTCGAGACCGAGGAACTGGAGTTCATGACAAGGACATACAAGAAGCCACTCACACACTATGAACGCCTTCTTGACAATGCCTTCAACCCACAACATAAGTTCCGCAGAACTTCAAGGCTTAACCTCGCTTTCATCGAGACGTCAAGCTATCACCTGCTTAATTTTAAGACAAGAATAACTGATATAGAAGAATAAAATAAACCAACGACCCCTTTCCCGCCCTTCGGGCACCCTTTCCCCATAAAGGGGCAAGGGGATAGTAAGAATCCCTTAAGGAAACCCTAACAGCGAGAAAAGGTGACTTTTCCCTTGCCCCTTCACGGGGAAAGGGTGCCCGAAGGGCGGGAAAGGGGTCGCTTTTTTAGGCTTTATGCTCACAATCCGACAACTCTACCCTATCCTCCGTAACCACCAGAAACTGTCAGAACGCCGTTCTCCAATGTTCAATCAAGGCAAGGTGGCAAAGTTTATGGCATACCTCATGGTTGCCCTGCTCGTGATGTACCTCATAGGCATATCAATATCTCTGGCACTCATAGCCACCGACTTTAAGACCATGACAGCCTACGAGTTCATGTATGCAGCACTTCCATTCATGATGCTGCTCGACTTCTTCGCGCGATTCATGCTTCAGCAGACACCATCGCAACAAGTGAAGCCATACGTGCTCCTGCCTATCCCACGCTATACGTGCATCGATTTCTTCATCATCCGCTCCTTGCTCTCCTACGGTAATCTGGTGATGATGTTCCTATACGTTCCCTTCGCCCTGATGGCTGTAGTCTTTGCCGAAGGTATAGGCCTTACATTGCTGTTCCTTCTCGGCTTCTACATCATAGAACTGATAATCTCACAGGTTTATTCCATATACCGAACCCTCGTAAGCCACAACATGCTGTACTGGATAGCCTTCATACCAGTATTGGCACTTCTGGCATCACCAATGTTCTTCAATTCCGACTGGTCACTAACTCTTAGCTGGGGACATTTCTTTCGTGGCTATGCACATTTAGGCAGTTGGATATGCAAGGGAAACATAATAGCATGGAGCGCGTTACTCGTCATTCTGGGCATCGTGACATCCATCAACCGACGCTTGCAGCATAAGTTAGTATATGCAGAACTATCACGCGAAGAGAAGGCAATAAAGGTAAGCACCAAACAGAGCTTCAAGTTCCTCAACGAATGGGGAGTAATCGGAGAGTTCATCCGACTGGAGATATTCTCTATCCGCAGAAACAAGAACGTGCGCAAGGTCTTTATCTCTGCCAACGTAATAGTACTCATCTTTAGTCTTATATGCTCATTCAGCTCTGTATATGACGACCTCGGAATGATACGCTTCTGGCTCATCTACAACTTCGCCATCTACGGAGCCATGATGTTGCTTCGTATCATGACATTCGAGGGTAACTATATAGAGCGCCTGATGATGGGACACCACACAATCGAGAAACTGCTTACTGCCAAGTATTATTTCTTTAGTGCCATCCTCCTTTTCCCTTTCCTTCTGATGCTACCAATGGTGTTCACGGGCAAGGCAAGCTTTCTCATGCTCTTCTCATATATGGCATTCACGGCAGGAGTAGATAACTTCCTCTTCATGCAACTTGCCATTTACAACAAGCAGACTGCCCCACTCAATCAGAAATTCATAGGTAAGACAATGGTGGAAAACAACTGGATTATGATTTTCATCGAAATCCTCGCATTCACCATTCCCCTACTTCTCGTGAAGCTCTTCATGATTTTCGCTTCTGAGGACATGGCATATATCATCCTCCTCGTCATCGGCCTCACCTTTATCTGCACCCATCGCCTGTGGCTCGGTAATATCTACAAACGCCTTAACGAGCGTAAATACGAGAACATCGAGGCAATGATGGCTACAAGATAAAGTGTGACGGAATGAGAGTTAAAATGATACTGCCTGCATTGCAGGAAGCAGAAAGTCCTTATTGGCGACCAATAAAATATTCGCTATTTCCACCTTTGGGATTGGCTACACTCGCTGCATATTTCTCGGATGATGACGATGTGGAGATTCAGGATCAGCATGTGGAGAAGCTGACATTGGATGACACGCCCGATTTAGTCTGTATCCAAGTATATATCACCAATGCATATAGAGCATATAAGATAGCTGACAATTATCGCCAAAGAGGGGTGCATGTGGCAATGGGTGGTCTTCATGTTACCAGCCTTCCTGATGAAGCAGCACAACATGCCGATACCATACTATTAGGCCCAGGAGAAGAGGCTTTTCCACGCTTTATCAAGGATTTGCGTGAAGGTCATCCTCAAAAAAGATATGTGGCAAGTTGGAGGAGTATAGAGAACATCCCTCCTGTTCGTCGTGACCTCATAAAGAGGGAAAAGTATTTCGTTCCCAATTCACTTGTAGTATCACGAGGTTGTCCTCATCATTGTGATTTCTGCTATAAAGATGCTTTTTACGGTGAGGGCAAATCGTTTTATACCCAGAAGGTGGACGAAGCTTTAACAGAGATTGACAGGCTTCCAGGCAGACATCTTTATTTCCTTGATGACCATTTATTGGGCAATCCCCGTTTTGCATCCGAGCTGTTCGAAGGAATGCGCGGTATGGGCAGGGTGTTCCAAAGTGCAGCTACAGTTGCTTCTGTATTAAACGGCAACCTGATAGAGAAGGCAGCAGAGGCAGGCTTACGCAGTTTGTTTCTTGGTTTCGAGACATTTTCCCCGGAAAACCTTCGCTCAAGCAACAAATTGCAGAATCTATCCAAGGATTATGTGGCAGCTGTGGAACGACTGCATAGTCTTGGCATCATGATTAATGGCAGCTTTGTTTTCGGTCTTGACCACGATGACAAAGATGTATTCCGTAGGACAGTTGACTGGGGTATTGAACATAGCATAACAACTGCAACTTTCCATATTCTCACTCCCTATCCAGGAACCCGTCTTTTTCAACAATTGGAACAAGATGGCCGTATTACATCTTACGATTGGAGCAAGTATGATACCCGAACAGTTGTTTACAAAACTGTTGGCCTGACGGCAGAAGAATTAAAACAAGGTTACGACTGGGCCTATCGCGATTTCTATTCATGGAATAATATCTTCAAGGCAAGTTTTGGTCATGACAACTTAAAACAGCAGTTGGCTCATCTGTTCTATATGGGAGGATGGAAGAAGTTTGAGCCATTCTGGAATTTTATGATTCAGTATGGCAACCTCAATCGCATGTTACCCATGTTGGAAAATCTGTTAGCTAACACTGGTGGCCATAGAAACAAAATCCGCAAGCGCCTCAACGAGCGTAAATACGAGAACATCGAGGCTATGATGGCTACAAGACAGGAAGGCTTCACCTCCGTTTCAGGTTCGCTTCAGGTCCGTTATAAGTCCGTTGTGATACCGTTGTGAATCCGTTCCTAAGAATGGGAGGTAAATGGGATTTGCAAGGGAGGTGCAAGGGAACCACATAGGACTGGGAGAATGCCAACCTGCGGTCATTTTGGTCATTTGGTCATTTGGTCAAAATGATTTTGAGTTGTCAATATTCTCCACTATATATAAATATTAAATATTTATATATAGTGAGTAAATGACACAACCCGAAAATGAAAATGACCATTTTGACCTTGACCACTTTGACCACACTTGTAAGGAGTTAAAGGAGTGCATGGAGTGCATGGAGTACAAGGAGTGCAAGACGGATGTATCAAACGACAAAACTATCGTCTTGTACTACTTAAGCAACTTAGGAGCGGAACTACTTGTACTCCTTAAATTGAATTAAATATATAACAATGGCAGAATATGAAGTGACTGGTGTGAGATACCAGATGGGCGATAAGATGACGCTTGAGGAACGCACTCAGGCAGCAAAGGAGTTTATCAGTACTTTACAGAATGGTGAGCCTGTGATATTGATGGCTGAGCCTGACAATCAGAAGGACTGTGAAGCTATTGCCGTTTACAAGGACTATACGCGGAAAGTGGGTTACATCAAGCATGAGAGATGCAAAGACATCAAACCGCTGTTGGATGCAGCAGGGCAATGCGACGCTGTGGTGTCGGGCAACGACGGGCATGTGACGTTCTATGTGGAGATTCCCAATGCACCTGAAAGCGTGGTGCTGCCAATAGAAAGAGCGCGAGTATTGCCGGAAAGTCCATTGCCACAAGGCTGTGGTTTGGCTTTTTCCGAAGAGGAACGAATCTTGCAGATCGTGGCACCAAGAATAGCTGCCATGAAGTTGACGGCAGACAACATAGACAAACTATTGTCAATGACCGAGCGATATATCCCGCTGTCGGCTGTATCGTTGAGCTATGACGATGACTATTGGCGCGACCGAGTGCTGCAAAAACTCCGTAAGGCGACACGGATGAAACTGCCTGATGAACAGAAGCAGCGAGTAAAGCAGTTGCACGACCAACTGAACAAAATAATCGGCAACTTACATCGCTTCCATGAGCATCCGCAGCATCATATCTTTGAACAGCAGCTGACTAAGCTGAGAGCGCAGACAGAACTGTTTGAAAAGTTCGAGAAATATGCCTCTGCATCGAAAGACGGGCTTTCAGCAGCCGTTGAACGCCTACGGACTTGGTTTGAGGAAATGCCTCACGTGGAACTTCGTGATCCGAAAGACCACGGGATGTTGTCAGAGGCGCTGAGTTATATGGGGGTATCGCGTCGTGAACTATATGACGTGTATGCCGCCGTATTGCTGTTGGAGAAGTATGGGAACGCAACTGACCATAAGGCTGAAAAATTGAAAGAGGATAGCAGGAGTTTCGCCTTCATGATGCACTCCGGACATTCGGAAGAGCAGATGCAGACGGCTATGGAAGGGCTGCGCGTGGTGTGCAAAGGAAATAATGCCCATGCTATTGCGCGTAAGCTATGGGAACTGAACAAGGCTGGATTCATTCTGATTGACGATGAGAAGCCTTTGAACGTGTATAAGGAACTGAGTGCTGTGTTCGGTATTCCTAATATTAATGAGAAGGCTTTCCGCGAGGCATTTAGGGAGGAAAGAAACTGAGATTGTAAGATGTAACTTTATGATATTAATACTTACTTTAATACATTTGGTTGTGAGGGCAATTGTGCTTATTGTTCCTGTATATCTGGCGATGGTGTCTTCACGAGCATTCAAACGGCATAACAGATGGTGGAGGGAGCTATGCGACCAAACGGATGACAACCCTAATATTGCTCTTGGGGTAGCATTGTTCTTTGGATATGCGTATGCGTTAATAAGTTTTCTGAACTGGATTATATTACCTGTTTGGTAATCTCACAGAAACATGTGAGGATGGCATTCGTGGTAATTGGTGGCACTTCGTGGCGTTTCAGTCATGAAGTGCTATTCAGCTTACATTAGGGATCGTGGGGGCTTTCTTGTTTACCGACATAAGTAGGCTCGCAGGATTTTGGGGGCATTTTTCAGAAAAAAGTAAAAAAATCCATTCATTATTTGCTCATTTAACAGGAAAAATTTACCTTTGCAATCGATTAATATACCTTTTTTTATAATTAAGACTAAATTTAAGATTGCAAAATGAAGACAAATCTTCTTGTTGTTTTATTTTTGTTGCTAACACAAGTGGTATCAGCAGCAAACGAAGTGCTTGTCAATGGCATTTACTATCGATTTGATAGCTCAAAGAAGGAAGCTGAGGTAACTAATGGACCTAATTCTAATGTGTCAATTTTTGACAACACCTCTCTCACCTACTACACGAACACGATAACCATACCACAGTCGGTGACTTACAATGGTGTGACATACAAGGTTACTTCCATTGGTGAAAACGCTTTTGCTGTAAATAGACGACTGAAAAAGGTTAATCTGCCAGAATCTGTTGTCAGCATTCATTCGGGCGCTTTTACGTGTTGTGATGATATGCAATCAATATATATACCAAAATCGGTGGAGGATATTGAGTATAATGCCTTCTACGGATGTATTGGACTCAATTCTGTCGTAGTTGACAAGGACAACAAGAACTATGATAGCAGAAATGATTGTAATGGTATCATTGAAACAGAAACCAACGAATTGATTTTTGGTAATCAGAATACCAAGATTCCTTTTGGCGTAACCCGTATTGGTGAATGGGCATTTGCAGGTGAGACACTACTCACAACGGTTGATATTCCAAACTCTGTAACAAGTATTGGTTCTTGGGCTTTTGAGGAATCTGGATTGGAATCAATGGAGATGCCAAATTCGATAATAGCTCTTGGTACCAATGTGTTTATGAATTGCCGTAATATGGAAACCCTTGTTTTCTCTGAATCGCTTGAGATAATTTCTGGATTCATATTGAATCAATGTCATGCTCTCAAGTCAGTCATAATCCCTGCTTCTGTAAAGGTGGTGGAAGAATATGCTATCGGTTACAGCAATAATGTTGAGTCGATTACTTTCCTTTCAACCACTCCTCCAGCAATTTTCCCAGCAAGCTTTGAAGGGCTTGGCAATAATTACACGATAACGATACATGTTCCTGAGGGTTGCAGAGATGCATATGAGAATAGTACAGTAGGTCAAACATTCATTAATATCGTGGATGATGTAAAGATTTCAACTGGTATCTCTAACGTAACACTCAGTAACGCAGATAGCGCATCCCGTATTTTCCGTCTAAACGGCACTCGCGTTTCTTCATTGCAGAATGGCATAAATATTGTGAACGGAAAGAAGGTTGTAGTAAAAAATCATGGCAGTAAATAAAAATTTATCTTGTCAAGAATTAGAGAGTTTTTCTTTTTTGAATTAACGAGAAAAAGAGACTTGATTATAAAATTAAACTCGACTAAATTAATCATATAGTAAAAATCAACGAAAATGAAACATTTCAACATACGTATCGTGATGGTTCTGTTGTCACTATTCATGGTATCATCTACATATGCTAATATACTGCAAAAGATAAAGATTGGAGATCTGTACTACAATCTGAACGAGGACACTAAAGAGGCATCTGTAACATGTGAAGATAAAACAATTTTTGACCCTGAGACTCCAAATGTTTATTATGAATTAACAAGTGTCACGATTCCAGAGAATGTAACTTACAAAAACAAGATTTATAAGGTAACCGAAATAGCTGAATACGCATTCTGCGGAGAAGGAAAACTTACATCAATAGTAATTCCCAAGACGGTAAAAAGTATTCACAACTTTGCTTTTGAGGGATGTACAAACCTTTCTTCGATTACTCTACCAGAAGGACTAACAGTTATAGCAAGTTCTGCATTTAATAGTTGTCAAAGCCTGACAGAAATCATCATTCCAGAAGGTGTTACCACCATTTGTTACTCAGCATTCGGGGGATGTACCAAACTTGCAAGTATCACCCTGCCAAGCACCTTGGAGTTTATCGAAAAATCAGCATTCGGGGGATGTCCATCCCTGAAATCTATAAAAATAAATGCCACCAATCCATTCACTCTATATAGAGGAACTTTTGAACAGTATGGTAATCTGTATGTTCCTGAGGGCTGCAAGGAAGCATACGAGAATGCTGCCTACTGGAAGAAATTTAACATTATTGATAGTAGCGTTACTGGTATCTCTAACACATCATCTCCTGACGCTCAACAGCCATCCACTATCTTTACATTAGGTGGTACTCGCGTTTCTTCACTACAGAAAGGTGTGAATATCGTGAATGGCAAGAAGGTAGTGGTAAAATAACGTGAGTTCGCAGAATTGCTTATATGGCAAACAGCAAGCTGTTTTTAACTGACAATAATTCTTCGCAAGGCTCAGGCGCTACGCGGAGAATTATTGTCAGTTCAGTATCGGAGATGCGTTTTATTTTGAATTCGTCGAACTCACGTTATTTTAATACATTTGGTTGTGAGGGCAATTGTGCTTATTGTTTCTGTATATCTGGCGATGGTGTCTTCACGAGCATTCAAACGGCATAACAGATGGTGGAGGGAGCTATGCGACCAAACGGATGACAACCCTAATATTGCTCTTGGGGTAGCATTGTTCTTTGGATATGCGTATGCGTTAATAAGTTTTCTGAACTGGATTATATTACCTGTTTGGTAATCTCACAGAAACATGTGAGGATGGCATTTCGTGGCATTTCGTGGTAATTGGTGGCACTTCGTGGCGTTTCAGTCATGAAGTGCTTTTTCTTTTGTAGTTTTGCACTCGCAATCGGATGGAAATATCTGGTTACGGGTGCTTTTCGTTTATGGGCCCAAGCGAAGCATTCGCTAATTGATAATTGATAATTAATAATTGATAATTTAGAATGAATATGGAAATTCATATTTTCAAGGATGAGCGCTTCGGAGAAGTGAGGACAATGGTGATTCACGGTGAGCCTTGGTTCGTGGGTAAGGATGTGGCAGAGGTGCTTGGGTATGTGTTCCCACGACGAGCTTTGTATAACCACGTTGACGAAGAGGATAAAACCACAGTGCTGATTCAGCACCCTGGTTCTAACTACAAGAGCAAGACGATGTTCATCAACGAATCAGGTCTTTACTCTCTGATCCTTTCTTCTAAGCTGCCTCAGGCGAAGGAGTTCAAGCGTTGGGTGACGAGCGAGGTGCTTACGCAGATAAGGAGCCTACCCTCCAGGGGAAGTGGTTACACTCTTAAGAAATTGAAAATTGAGAATTGAAAATTGAAAATTAAGAGCGCGGTGGGGGGAGTAAATTAAAAAAGTAAAAATTAGAAATTAGAAATTAAAAAATAAAAATTATGAGTACACATGTAATTTACTATCGTGATGGAATGAAGATGATGCGTCCTATCATCTCAAGAGAAGAGTATCTGGCACTTCGCGGCACACATAAGCAGAAGGCTATACTGAAGGCTGTGCGCGAGGGTGACGAACGACAGAAACATTGCCTCATTCAGATGAACTATTCGTGCCTGCCCAATGCGAACGGCACGCTGAAGGGTGCAACCGTGATGAGTACTTCGGTGGGTATGGACATCGACCACATTGCAGCCGAGGAAATGGATCAATTAAAGGAGCGCATCCTCCAGAAGAAAGACGAATTGGGATTGCTGATGCTGGAGATGAGTGCACGTAAGCAGGGCTACCACCTCGTGTTCAAGCGTCGCCCAGAAATGAGTCAGGAGGATAACCTGAAATGGGCAAGTGAACTGCTCGGCGTGCAATATGATGAGGGTGCAAAGGACATTACCCGCGTATTCTTCACTACATCGGATTCTGCGGAAGACCTGCTGTACCTCAACGATGATATCTTTGCAATTGTTGAGAGCGAAGCAAAGACGGATTCAAAAGTGGAAACGAATAAGGAGGTCAAGACGAACACGAATAGCACGAATCCGTCAGACACTAATCAGCCAAGTTCGGAATACAGCAGAAGTTTCAAGGGCATACCTTATACCTCTATAATCGCAGAGTATTGGCGCATAACAGGAGGTGAACCTACTGAGGGTGAACGCAACAAGCGACTGCACCAGCTGGCGGCCAACCTGCGTGCCATCTGCGATGACTCAGAGGAGTGGTTGCTGGAGGTGATGCCTCGCTACGGACTTTCAGTTCAGGAGATGAAGAACATCATCCACTCGGCTTGCAAGGAACCAACAAAGGGCTCACGCCTGATGGATCAGATAGTTGAAAGTGAAGAGTTAAGAATGAAGGGTGAAGAATTTGATTCCGCTCACCCTGACCTCGACGATGAAGTTTCCAGCGATTCTTCTACTTCAAACTCTCAACTTGCAATTCGGAAGATGCCACAAGGCATTCGTGACAGCATCAATGCCGTAGGTCCTCAGTTGGCAATGCCTGTGGTCACGGCTATCTGTCCGTGCATAGGTGCTCTGGCTACGGGTGTGGTGCTCGATGTGCATGGTCGTAAGAAGGGACTGAACCTAATCAGCTACATCGCTGGTGACTTTGCATCAGGCAAAGGCGACATCGACCCTGTGGTTGAGGTTTGGATGAGCGAAGTGCAGGCTTTGGACAAGATGTATCAGATGCAGGAGGACGAGTGGCGTGCCAAGAAACGAGCGGCAAAGAACAAGAAGGAGCAACCCGAGGAACCGAAGTTACCCGTGCGTTTTATCACTCTGAACACGACTGTGGCAAACGTGGCCGAGCGACTGGCAAACACGGAAGGAAAGCATGCCTTCTCGTTCACGCCCGAGGCTGATACGGTGGCTCAGAAATTCCGCACGGCCATAAGCGACTTCTCGGTGATGCTGCGTCAGAGTTATGACGGTTCGAGGTACGACCGTGAGGCTCGCTCTGCCGATGCCGTAAACGTGCATATCGAGCATCTGTTGTGGAACGTCACCATGTGTGGCACACCAGACGCACTCTATCGTGTGATATCGAACTATACCGATGGTTTCCAGAGCCGTATAGCGATAGCCCGTACACCCGACAACACGTTTGCAAAGCTGGAGGACAAGCCCTACGTGCTGACGATGCGTCAGACGGAGCGCATACAGCAAGTGGCGCATCTGTTGCCATTGATGCAGGGCGAGGTGGTGCTGCCGAAACTTGAACAGAGGGGTCGTGAGTGGGTAGAGCGCATCCGCATCGAGACAATGAAGAACGACGACAAGGTGCGTGCCCGTCAGCGTTTCCGTGTATGCGTAACGGCTCAGCGTATGACCTGTTGCCTGATGCTATGCAGGGTGTGCGAGGGACTGATACAGAAGCACGGATTCAATGGTGCAGAGATACAGTTGAAACAATACCCGAACCTGTGGAAGGAACAGCTCCTGAAAGCACAGACACCGCAGTTGTTGGAGGCTTACGATGTGATAGCCGACTCGCTGCTGGAGAACGCCCTCCACTTCTTCCGCGACCGCATTGAAGCAGCTTTCAGCAGTCGTGACTATGCAGGCGGTATAAGCGGCGAGCGACAGAAACGAGGCAAGAACGACTCTATCTATGAACGTCTGGATGTGCAGTTCTCCTTCGAACAAGCCATGCAGCATTCGGTAGCCATAAAAGGTGCAGGTGTGACCCACAACACCATACGGCAGATGCTGAAAAACTGGCGTAAACAAGGGTTGGTGGTGCAAACGGAGAACGGAAGATTCCGTAAGGTTTATGGATAGTGGTCAAAGTGGTCATGGTCATTTTGGTCAAAATGTAAGAACTAAACGTAAGGGCGCAAAGTCGCGAAGTTTTTTTAAGCTCTGCGTCTTTTGCGTCTCTGCGTTTAATATACTAACGTGAAATCGTTGACTTGCTAAAGCAAGTGACAATTGAAAGTTGAAAATATGATGCTTTTACCTGTTTATCTCCTTTTTTTTGCTTTTTTCGGGATTTCTTTACATTTTTCGGGATTTTTTTTATAACTTTGCATTCTGAAATCAAAGACGGGCACCGCTCTATGAGCGACAAGCCCTATTTCATTCATGCGCGCTCGTGCAGCTCGAATAGTCTAAAGACAAAGGTCTAAGGACTAAGGTAAACAGAAATTGAAATAAAAACAAAAATATAACATGTTACGTATAGCATTACAGTCCAAAGGACGTCTTTTTGAAGATTGTATTGATCTCCTCACTGAGGCAGACATAAAGGTTAGCTCAAGCAAGCGCGTTCTGCTTGCAAAATCAGGTAACTTCCCTCTCGAAGTTCTCTATCTTCGTGATGATGATATCCCACAGAGCGTTGCTATGGGTGTTGCCGACATCGGTATCGTAGGTGAGAATGAATATCTTGAGCGCAACGAGGACGCAGAGGTAGTTAGCCGTCTCGGTTTCTCTAAGTGCCGCCTTTCCCTCGCTATCCCAAAGGCTATTGAATATACTGGTCTTGACTGGTTCAACGGCAAGAAGATTGCAACTTCATACCCTGGCATCCTCCGTCGTTTCCTCAACGAGAAGGGTATCAATGCTGAGATTCATGTAATCACAGGTAGCGTGGAGATTGCTCCTGGCATCGGACTTGCTGATGCTATCTTCGACATCGTTTCAAGTGGTTCTACACTTGTAAGCAACAATCTCGCTGAGGTTGAGGTTGTTACTGAGAGCGAGGCACTCCTCATTGCAAACAAGAATCTCTCTGACGAGAAGCGTGAGGTGCTCAAAGAAATGCTCTTCCGTTTCGAGGCTGTTAAGAGCGCAGAGGGTCAGAAATATGTTCGCATGAACGCTCCTAAGTCAAAGCTTCAGGACATCATCGCCGTTCTCCCTGGTCTCAAGAGCCCAACTATCATCCCTCTTGCTGACGAGGACTGGTGCTCTGTTCATGCCGTTATCGGTCAGAAGGTTTTCTGGGAGATCATCGGCAAGCTCAAGGAACTTGGTGCACAGGGCATCCTCGTTACTCCGATTGAGAAGATGATATTGTAGAATAACGGCCCCTCACCTGCCCTATGGGCATCCTCTCCCCAAGGGGCGAGGAAGAAGTTACATTTGTTCGCTGACAAGGCGTGATTAGAAATACTAACTTTTCCCTCGCCCCTTGGGGAGAGGGTGCCCGCAGGGCGGATGAGGGGCTTTAGGTCTTGATTGATATGAACATTATAAAATATCCCTCACAGGAACAGATAAAGAAGATTATCGAGCGTCCGCACCTCGATGTCTCTCAGCTTAATGCCACCGTTGCATCAGTCCTTGCTGACGTGAAGGAAAACGGTGACAAGGCAGTCATTGCATACGAAGAGAAGTTCGACCACGTTAAGCTCGCATCCCTCGCAGTAACAGAGGCTGAGATTGACGAGGCTGAGGCTCTCGTGTCTCAGGATCTCAAGGATGCACTTATCCTTGCGCATGAGAACATTGCAAAGTTCCATGAGTCACAGAAGTTTGAGAGCACTAAGGTTGAGACAGCTCCCGGTGTGGTATGCTGGCAGAAGAGCGTAGCCATCGAGAAGGTAGGCCTCTACATTCCGGGCGGCACGGCACCTCTTTTCTCTACCGTACTCATGCTCGCTACTCCTGCGAAGATTGCAGGATGCAAGGAGATTGTGCTCTGCACACCTCCGAACCGTGAGGGTAAGGTGAACCCTGCCATCCTCATGGCTGCACGCGTGGCAGGTGTGAGCAAGATATTCAAGGCTGGTGGCGTTCAGGCTATCGGTGCAATGGCATACGGCACGGAGTCAGTTCCGAAGGTTTATAAGATTTTCGGTCCGGGCAACCAGTTCGTTATGGCAGCAAAGCAGCAGGTATCACTCCATGATGCTGCTATCGACATGCCAGCAGGTCCTTCTGAGGTATGCGTCATTGCCGACGAGACAAGTAACGCGGCATTCGTTGCAGCCGACCTTCTCTCACAGGCAGAGCACGGTATCGACTCTCAGGTTATCCTTATCTCTACTTCCGAGGATATGATTCATCAGGTGGAGAAGGAACTCGAAACACAGCTTGCAGCACTTCCACGTCACGAGATTGCGGAGAAGACACTCGTAAACTCTAACTTCGTGCTCGTACATGACAAGGAGGAGGCTATGGCTCTCAGCAATGCATACGCTCCTGAGCACCTTATAATCGCTACATCAGACTATGATACCCTCGCAGAGAAGGTGATCAACGCAGGCAGCGTGTTCCTCGGTAACTTTGCATGTGAATCTGCGGGCGACTATGCCAGCGGAACGAACCATACACTTCCTACTCACGGATATGCCCTTGCATACAATGGTGTCAACCTCGACTCATACAATCGCAAGGTGACATTCCAGCATCTGACGGAGGAAGGAATAAAATCTATCGGTCCTGCCGTGGTATGCATGGCAGAGAATGAGCAACTTGAAGCCCATGCAAATGCAATGCGCCTGCGTGTGAAAGATATAGTGAAGAGTTAAGAGTGAAGAGTGAAGAATTTAAGTTTGTATTGCAGTTTAAACAATCTATAAATCTTCTTTTCGCAAGAAAAAGTAATTTAAATTCTTCACTCTTCACTTTTCACTCTTCACTTGTAAGTTATCAACTACAATAGATGGCATATACCAAAGACGAACTTTTAGCTCTCGTAAGAGAGGCAGGCAGTGAGATGACGCTTCGACAGAAGCTTCGTCTCACTGTGCTTTTAGCCATACCCGCAATCATCGCGCATTTCTCTATCATCGCCATGCAGATGATAGACGCAGCAATGCTCGGACACCTGAGTACGACTAAGGCTTCTGCCGTAGGTCTCGTCTCTACAACCATCTGGCTTTTCGGTGGACTTTCCGCTGCATTTGCAGCAGGTTTCTCGGTACAGGTGGCACATCGTGTAGGTGCAGGTGACAACAAAGGTGCACGTAGCGTGATAAGGCAAGGTCTCTTTTCTGGCATAATCTTTGCTATCTTGCTTGGTAGCATAGGCTTAGCAATCGCACCTCACCTACCCCATTGGCTCGGTGCTTCCGAAACAATATGCCACGATGCTTCTCGATACTTCACCATATTCAGTCTCGGACTACCTTTCACAATAACCAATAACATTGCGGCAGGAAGTCTTCGTTGTTCTGGCAATGTGAAAGTGCCAAGCATACTGATGGTTATAATGTGTTGCCTCGACATTTGCTTTAACTACATTTTCATATACCGCATGGATATGGGAACTGACGGGGCAGCACTCGGAACGCTCTTAGCATACGTCTTTATCGTCATCTTCATGGTGGGATATATGACTCTCAAGGATAAGCTCCTTAACTTCCGTCAGGATGAGGTGCTTGATTTCATTCCGAAGGTGAAGATATTGAAGAAAACAGGCAGAATCGGTTTCCCTATCGGATTGGAGCGCGGAGTAATGTGTACGGCTCAGATTGCCATTTCAAGCATCATCGCACCTCTCGGAAGCATAGCCATAGCAGCCAATTCATTTGCCATAAATGTCGAGAGCCTATGCTATATGCCGGGCTATGGCGTGGCTGAAGCATCAACAACGCTCGTAGGACAGAGCAAGGGCGCAAGCAAGCGCAATCTCATGCACTCTTTCGCATGGATATGTATGGCGCTCGGTGTTGGTATCATGGCATTCATGGGATTGATAATGTGGCTTTTCGCCCCTGAGATGATGTCGCTCATCACCCTCGACGAAGCAGTCATTGAATTAGGCACCGAGATACTGAGGATAGAGGCATGGGCAGAACCGGGATTCGCAGCCGCCATTATAGCGATGTCGGTATTCGTAGGAGCGGGTAAGACGCTAATCCCATCGCTTATGAACTTAGGCAGCATCTGGATAGTCAGGGTATCGCTCACCCTCCTACTCGCCCCTACCATGGGATTGAGAGGTGTATGGATTGCAATGGCAATAGAGTTATGCTTCCGTGGCATTATCTTCACCGCAAGACTTTGCACAAGGAAGTGGTCCTTCATAAAGGACAGAAGTAAGTTAAATGATAAAATGAAAAATTAAAAATGAAAAATACAGGTTTGTATTTTAGTGAATAGTGAATAACGAATAGATAATAATACTAAATACTGGCTAACGCCCCTATGCGGACTTCGTTCTGGTGGCTACCAGTATTAAATATTATTCACTTTTCACTATTAACTATTCACTTACAAATCTAATTTGTATTTTATAATTTTTCATTGTTCATTTTTAATTTAAAAGTAGAATGCAGACAATAAGAAACAAGGAATATGGAGGCGAGCGCCCTCTGTATGCATCTCAAGACCTCCGTCTGGAGAATGTCACCATACACATAGGTGAATCCAGCATTAAGGAGTCGAGCAACATCGAAGCGGAGGATTGCCGTTTCGAAGGCAAGTACGTGTTCTGGGAGACACGCGGTTTCCGCGTTCATAAATGCCTCTTCACCGAAAGCGCACGTTCATCGCTCTGGTATTCCTATGATTGTCGCATGACCGATTGCAAGGTAGAAGCACCTAAGATGTTCCGTCGCATGAAGGGTATCTATGTTGAGAACACCGATTTCCCAAATGCACAGGAAACGCTATGGGATTGCTCAGACATCACCCTGAAGAATGTCAAGATAGAGAATGCCGACTATCTCTTCATGCACTCACACGACATACGCATAGAGAACTATCGTCAGGACGGCAACTACTCTTTCCAATATGCAAGGAACGTGGAGATACGCAATGCCGTTATTAATTCGAAGGATGCCTTCTGGGAGTCGGAGAACGTGACCCTCGTTGATTGCGAGGTGAACGGCGAGTATCTGGGATGGTATGCCAAGAATATGCGTCTCGTGCGTTGCCATCTAACAGGAGAACAGCTTCTCTGTTATGTTGACGGTCTTATTCTCGAAGACTGCACCTTCGGCGAGGATGCCAACCTCATATTTGAATATTCTACCGTCAATGCCACTATCAATGGCGATGTGACGAGCATCAAGAACCCGACATCAGGCACTATCACCGTAAACGGAAAATGCGGTGAGGTTATCTTTGATGAGAATCAGAAAGCACCGAAAGATGCTAAGGTTTCAATTAACAATTAATAATTAACAATTAACATGCCTTTCGCACTTCACTATCGCTCTCAAAGCAATCTTTCCCCTCGCCCCTTGGGGAGAGGGTGGCACGAAGTGACGGGTGAGGGGCCACATATATAATATGAGTTTTGATTTGCCCATAGATCGTTTTGGCACAAACTGCTATAAGTACGATACGATGCCATATCCCGACACCATCCCGCTATGGGTGGCAGATATGGATTTCGAGACAGCACCTGTCGTTATGGATGCCCTCCGTAAACGACTTGAGCATGGCTGTTTCGGATATACTGCCGTGCCGGAATCCTTCTATGAAGCAACGATAAACTGGTTTGACAAGCGTCATGGATGGAAACCAGAGCGTAATTGGTTCATCTATACATCTGGCATAGTTCCTGCCATTTCTGCCATTATCAAGGCTATGACGGAGCCGGGCGACAAGGTGTTGGTGCAGACTCCAGTATATAACTGTTTCTTCTCTTCCATCCGCAACAATGGATGTATAGCGGAAGAAGCACCTTTCACGCTCTCAGGTAACGACTACATAATCGACTTTGAGGCTTTCGAGCGTCATTGTGCTGATGAAAAGACGAAGGTGTTCATCTTGTGCAATCCTCATAATCCTGCCGGACGTGTATGGAGCAGCCTTGAACTTCAGAAGATGGGCGAGATATGCAAGCGCAACGATGTATTCGTGATTGCAGACGAGATACATTGCGAGTTTGTGAACCCTACCCTATCACGCACGTCTGAATTATCCGCAATAACAAACGAGGATAAGCCAAAGTATCATCCTTTCATGAGCGTAAGCGATGCTCAATGTGCAGTTTGCGTGTCACCTTCAAAGGCATTCAACATCGCAGGATTGCAGATTGCCAACATAATAGTAAAGGACGATTCCATACGCCGTCGTGTGGATCGTGCCATTAACATTAACGAGGTGTGTGATGTAAATCCATTCGGTGTCATCGCCCTTCAAGCCGCATATACCCAGAGTGGTGAAGAATGGCTAAACGCCCTCAATGATTACATCTACGCCAATTATGACTATGTTCGACATTGGCTCTCGGAGCATCATCCCGAATGGAAAGCCGTAACCCTTGAAGGCACCTACCTCATGTGGGTGGATGTTTCTGCAAGTGGAATGGACGGCGATGCCTTCGCCGAGAAACTACTGCATGATCACCATATCTATGTGAACTCAGGTTCTCATTACGGCAAGGCAGGAAAGAACTTCATCCGCATCAACCTCGCTACGCAAAAAGCGAAGCTGGAAGAAGCATTAACAAGAATCAACAGCTAGAAAGCCTAGTAAATCTAGAAATTCTAGAAAAACTAGATAATCTAGATAATCTAGCCCAATTATAAACAACTAAAAAAGATAAAAAATGAAATCTCTTCAAGAATTAACTCGACCTAACATCTGGTCACTCGCTCCATATAGTAGTGCACGCAACGAATATAGCGGAAAGGCTGCACACGTATTCCTCGATGCAAACGAGAACCCATACAACGATCCAAACAACCGCTATCCTGATCCTCTCCAGATGCAGGTGAAGGAGCGCATCTCTCAGCTCAAGAATATTCCTGTGGAATGTATTTTCCTCGGCAATGGCTCTGACGAAGCTATTGACCTCGTATATCGCTGTTTCTGTGAGCCTAAGGTAGATAATGTTGTTGCCATCGAACCAACATACGGTATGTATAAGGTTTGTGCAGACATAAATGATGTGGAATATCGCCCAGTTCTCCTTGACGAGAACTACCAGATAGAAGCAGAAACACTTCTCGCTGCTTGTGACGATAATACTAAAGTGGTATGGTTCTGTTCTCCAAACAACCCAACAGGTAATGCTATCAACCGTAAGGCTATATTCGATGTATTGGATAAGTTCCAAGGTATTGTTGTAGTAGATGAAGCCTACATCGACTTCTCACGCGAAGACAGCATCACAAAGCTTATGGATCGTTTCCCTAACCTTATCGTATTCCAGACACTTAGTAAGGCATGGGGCTCTGCTGCAATACGTTGCGGTATGGCATTCGCATCAAAAGAGATTATCGACCTCTACAACAAGGTGAAATACCCTTACAATATCAATCGCCTCACACAGGAAGCTGCACTTGAGCGTCTGAATAACACATTCGAAGTAGAGCAATGGGTTAAGCTTCTCCTACAGGAGCGTAGTCGTATGCTCACGGCTTTCGCTGACCTTCCAATCTGCAAACGCATCTACCCTACTGATGCAAACTTCTTCCTCGCAGAAATGGAAGATGCACAGAAGGCCTACGACTATCTTGTGGATAAGGGAATCATCGTCCGCAACCGCACACGCATCACACTTTGTAAGAACTGTCTCCGCATAACTATCGGAACAAAGGCAGAGAACACAGAATTGCTTGCAGCTTTGCGCACAATGTAATTTTCCATCCTGTTCTCATTTCAAGAACATTATACCTTTTAATGATAAAGCAAAGACACAGAGTTTTTCTCTGTGTCTTTGTCGTTTTCGTTTATCCCTATTTGGGTATATAAACCAAGAAGAGTGAAGGAACAAGTCCTCCACTCCCTTTTGAAACCAAAAAATAAACACTATTACATTACCCCTTATACTAATCTTATAATACTTATTTCTATTAGATTCTATTATTTAACATACTTCTTGCCATTGGTGATGTAGATATCACCGCTACGAGGATTAATCTTCTGACCAAGAAGATTATACATTGCTGTATTCTCGGCAGGAGCATTGGCAGATAGTTCATAAACCTCAGTTGTGATACCATCGTCAAGAGTAATCTTCATAGCCTTGCTTCTTGCAAAAGATACATCAGCAGTCTCGAACCAAGCTCTGTAAGGCACAACCTTAACAGCATTTTCAGCCCACCAGAACTTATTCTGTGAAATGAAATATACATCCTTAAGATCATCCTGTATTGTGTAAGAGCCCTTCATCTTCCAGTCAGAGAAAGTCTCAACCTCATTAAGAACAGGATTGATGGCTGTATTTGAACCACTCAGCACAACCTTATCTCCTTTATTCTTCATTACTACCATTGGATTGCCGGCAGGAATAACACCAGTCTCATATTCTCTGAATGAAAGCTCATCTAAATTAGCTCCAGAGAGGTAGAAAAGAGTATAGTCCACATTATCAGCATCATAATCAACATCGAAAGGAACTACAACGGTCCCCCATGAAGATGACATATTGCGAGAGTAGTTAATCTTGCCAAAAGAGTCTGTTGGATAGTCAACAAGTTCCTCACCATCAGGAAGGTCGAAAACACCACCCATGAATCTGAAAGAAACAGTAGTATCCTCATTCTGAATGATATTGGTGATAGGGAAAGCCTCAACCATATCATCACCCTCATAGTTCTTGAAAGATTCAACAGATGTTACATTCTTTTTACCAGGATAGACATCACCCCTCAGACTATTCATATAATCGCTCAATGTAATTGAAGGGTTAACATCACATGTATATGAACCGATAATACGACCATCTGCAGGAAGTAAAGTTACATTTGGATGACCATAAGTATTATTAGGCTTCATTCCAAAACCATCAGGAGTTGAAGTGATATGCATGATAAGCATACCGTTGCCATACTGTCTGTTGAGATAGTAGTTCCAATCATCGTAACCAGAGTGTTCAATAGTATAGTACTCGTATGGATCAGCAGGATTGGTAATCTTATATGTCTTGCCACCCTTATTTCTTGGTGCAAGTGTAATATTTTGAGCCTCTGAAAGTTCCTCTGCATCACCCCAGTCAAGATATTCACGCTCCCAAGCTGTATATTGGCATGGCCACATTCCATTATATAGGTTCTCACCACCATCCATGATATCCCAGTCCTCAGGACCGCAGTTATCAAAATCAAGATTACCATTACTATCTCTTGGTTCGTTTTGTGCACACCAGTAAAGATCAGGAAGTCCCAAACCATGACTCATCTCGTGGCAGAAGACACCGATACCAGCGCGAATAGGCTCACCGTGAAAATCGTAAGTTGCAAGCTCATTGGAAACACCAATAACCTTGATAGTCTTTCTTTCACGTGTTGAAATTGACTTACTATACCAACAAGCAGGCCATACATCAGATCTGTCACCACTAAGGTTCGCTGCTGTTCCTGCATAAAGAACATATACGAGATCTACATAACCATCATTGTTGCTGTCATAAAGTGAAAAATCAATATCCTTATCAGCCTTTTCCACAGCCTCTGTAAGCAATGATGCAGTCTCGCCATTTGACTTTCCGTAATAGTCATGATTACGTGAAGTCTCATAAGGGCCATAGAGATCAAATACAGGAGTGAACTTTCCATTACTTGCATCTTGGAAATAGAGACTTACAGAACCATAGCCCTGAAATCTTGTAGCTGAAGTATAAGGAGTTCTGGTAGTTCCGTTAAAGTATTCCTCGAAGATCTCATACAACTTAGCCTTATCACCATTACCAAGGGTGAATGGTCTGTCAGGATAACTCATAAGAATGATAGGGATGTGGATTTCGCCCATATGAGGACAGAAGTTTTTCTTATTAAGACGAACAGACTTTCTTCTTTGCAGAATGGAATTGTCAGCCTCTTTAAAGAAAGAATTCTTATCCTGACTGGCGATCGCTACGTTCTCAGCCTCAGTGCGGTCGTCTGCGTCATGTGCAAGAATGCCAGTACTTATGAGTTCTGCATTCTCAACCTTGGCTACATAGTATTGTGAACCTTCGCGCACAAGAAGCACGCCATCAATGGTCTGGTACCATGAGAAATCCTCATCACCCAGAAGCTGTATTGTAACAGACGATCCGTCTGGTTGAAAAACTAACATAGGGGTTCCTGCAGATTTAGCAGCCCATGTATTTACAATAAACAATGATGCGAAAATAAATGTAAACAGTCTTTTCATAGAAAATAAGGTATTTGGAAATAAATGTGTAAATGTAAATGTTGCAATTGAAAGTTGTGGGCGATAGGATTTTCTTATTCCTTATCGTTTATCCACTTTAGGATCTGCTCGGCATGGATCTTTGTTTTTATCTCTTTAGGCTGGAACACCTTCTCTATTATGCCCTGTTCGCTTACAAGGTAGGTTGTTCTCAGGATTCCTATTGTCTTTCTGCCGCAAGCAACCTTCTCGCCCCAGCATCCCAGCTGTTGAAGAAGAGTGGTATCCGTGTCCGCTATCAGTGGGAATTCAAGTCCTTGTGTATCCGCAAATTTCTTCTGAAGTTCAACTCTGTCCTTGCTCACACCGACTATGCTATATCCCGCGGCTTCCAGTTCTTGCTTGTGGCTTTGCAATGAACAAGCCTCTGCCGTGCATCCACTCGTATTCGCTTTCGGATAACTGTAAAGTATCAGCTTCCTTCCTGCGAAATCGCTCGACTTTATTTCTTTTCCGTTCTGGTCGAAACCAAGAACATCAGGTATTCTATCTCCTATATCCATAGTATCG
Source organism: uncultured Prevotellaceae bacterium (assembly GCA_946411565.1). Taxonomy (GTDB): domain Bacteria; phylum Bacteroidota; class Bacteroidia; order Bacteroidales; family Bacteroidaceae; genus Prevotella. The sequence goes on from CAMKEM010000017.1 coordinate 41,363, forward strand.
AGTTTTAATGGTTTATTATTGTGGTTTCTGTCGCAAAAGTACACATTTTTTTCCACAACCCCAAATTTTTTTTGCATTATTTTACATTTTTTTTTGCTTTAATGGAAAAAATGTGTACCTTTGCAGCATAATATAACAATTATTTGGGAATTGAGGAAATATTTTGAATCATACATACTATTTCTGCTGATGACCTTCAGCTTTTCGATACAGACTTACGCTCAGCCTGTACCGAAGCCTGATTTCGATAGATACTTTGGCAGATTGTACGAGAATGCTATTGACTATAACCTTGTTAATGATAGTATATTCCTGCCAACCGACAGGAAATCGTGGGTTAAGCTCTTCTTGCGTCGCTCTGACAGACTACGTACAATGTTCAAGGAGAACAATCAGATAATCAGGCACATGGAAGACTATGTCAGTCAGGATACCTCTCTTATAGATACCGCTATATATTATCCTATCAGTCGTACTCTGCATGATATCGTCAGCAAGCAGATTCTCGACCCTTTCATTCTTGAGCCTTTTATAAACAAGATGCTGCCCGACTACGAAAGACGCGGCGGCACGGATATGTACTATATCTATAATGCCATTGCAGAACTTAATTTCCACTATGCGGTCTCTTCAGATACCGCAGGACTTAGGATACACACAAAATACCATAAAAAGATAATAGCATGGAAATGTGACAATCCTACAATAGACTACTATAAGCTCAAGGCTATATCCTACATAGCTTTGCTTCGCAACCAGCTCGTACAGGAAAAAGTCATCTCAATAGATGAGTTCTACGAGAACTATGAGCGTGCCATAAGATTCAATGACTCCATACCACAGGAATACCGTCACGATCCGATAATCCGCACAAACATGGCATGGGCTAACATACGAAAGGACAACATAGTACACAACTATTACCTTTACTATTACCCCGTTGGCACCAACGAACAAGCAGACTCTATCTATCGTAACTACATCGTAAAATACGAGGGCAGACCTGTAAAGTCTCTGTCAAGGCAGATTTTCACCTATTTAATAATAAAGATGGGTATGGAGCCTGAGAATGCCAATCACTACACATTACTCGCAGACTCCCTTTTCGACAAGGCATACCAATCAAGGATTGATCAGATGATAGCACAACGAATCATCTATCCTGGTGATTTGGTACAATATCTCTATGACCTTATATATATGGTGGACACCTCCACCCTACCATTCGATCAGAAGCATGAACTTATGTGCAAGTACCTTGAATGTGCAAAGAAGGTCATAACAATCATCATCATGAACAATTCGCAGATGTCATACTCAGCAGTTAGACCTCTCGAAAAGTTCACGACCTACAACCGTGTGATGAAATATCTCACCACGGGCGAACGAATACGTAACCTTTACCAACTATCCGTTACCACATCGGTAACTACATTTGCCCATTCACGTCTTGTTGGTGAGCTTGCACGAGTAATACTTAAAGGTGTCATAACGCATCATCCGGAGTTGCTTATCGGAACTCTTGACATCAAGTCGGAAAAAGAAGCCATAGCAAGGGCTGCCGAACTTGACAACTTCATTGTTCATGCCGCCAACTACCATGACCTTGGCAAGAACTCAATGATTGGACTTATCAATAACGACTTTGCCCGACTCACCGAGCATGGCTATCGCATCATACGCCAACATCCTGAACTCGGTCTGAAATATCTGGAAATAGACTCTACACTTGCAAGATATCACGATATCACCCTCGGACATCACAGATGGCATGATGGTACAAGAGGATATCCAAGAAGTTTTGACAATACCAAGAGTCCAATTTATTTCCTCATTGACATCGTTACTCTAAGTGACTGCCTTGAGGCTGCCACCGACCGACTTGGGCGCAACTACAGCAAGACAAAGGTGTATGACAATCTCATAAAGGAATTTGAGAAAGGTGCTGGTACACGCTATAACGCTGACCTTGTGAATCTCATCAAGGAACATCAGGACGTATATTCCAAGATGAAGTACATAGTGGAAAAAGCATGGATCAGCAACTACTATGACATCTACAAGAATTTCTTCGTGGAAAAGAAATAATTGAAAATTAAAGAACCTAAAAGCTATAAACCCTTCTAACCCACAACTTGAGCTACGCGAAAGTTGAATAAAGACGAACAATAAAAAGATGGAAATTACAAAAGAAAAGAAAATGTATCTCCGCATCAGAAACCTATGCGGAATACTCGGTGTTGTACTTCCTTGGCTTGCCCTACTCTCTGCCGGCATAGCCACACATCCAAGTGACGAATGGTGGTGGAGTATCTCTGCCACATACTATCAATCCCCTGCCCTCGTCGGTGTATTGATACCTGCAAGTCTGGTACTCATCACATATGTTGGTTACGACAAACTCGACAACATAATAACCACGCTTAGCGGTATCTTCGGACTCGGAATAGTTTTGTTTCCTTGCAAAGTCAGTTGGATAGAGGCAGGCACACATGTAGGATTTTTCCAGTTACCAATACAGGTTTCAAACATACTCCATACAGCATGTGCCGCTATCTTCTTCCTACTTTTGGCATACAATAGTGCCTTTCTATTTACCAAAACAGGCGGAGAAATGACAGAACGCAAGAAGATACGAAATAAGATTTATAAAATCTGTGGATGGGGAATGATTGCCGTTGAGCTATGCTTCGTTCTTCTGGTAATAATTCCAACACCAGGTTGGTGGACAATGATCATAGAAATAATATTACTCCATCTCTTTGGAGTTTCATGGCTCGTAAAAGGTGAAGCAATAAAATGGCTTAACGACGAATAGCATATTTAGAAATAAGGAGTTAAAGTTGCAGTACACACAACTTTAACTCCTTATTATTTTACGCTTTTATTGAACACAGAAATCACGGAACTAACGAAACATCCGTTTCTTTTGTGTTTTCCGTGTTCATAAAAAACTTTGCGTCTTCGCGTCTTTGCGTTTGAAAAGTAATAGAGATATGAACTTATTTCTCCTTATTCTCTTCTTTTTCCTTCTTAAACTCAACCTTCTTCACGTCACCAAACACATTGAATCTATAACCCAATGAAATCTGGAATACGTTATGAGAACAGCTAACGCCACTTCCCGTAACAGCAGGACCAAGACCGATATTGTACTTTATTCCAAATACACAATGGTCAAACTCATAGTTCACACCGATAGGCAAAGAAAGTACACCACGCTTTGCACCAAGATTTTCATGAGCAAAAATGCCATCATAAACAAATTTCTCAGGATTTTCATCCCTTAGCATTTCAGTGATTTCTGCAGTATTCTTCAACTCTACTACTCCAGACCTTGTACCATACGAATACTCAGCCTTGCCACGCAATTTAATACCAGGCTCAAGTCCTACATAGAGAGCAAGTCCTCTCACAGGATAGTAGTTTATCGTGAAAGGCAAGTTGAGATAGTCAGTCATCAGAGTCCAAGGATCATCCGAAACACCCTGCTGAGAATAAATAGTACCAAGACCGAAAGAGAATTGACGATTGATCTGATACTCAAAATCAAGACCTGCAGCAATAGCAATACGACTATTAGCCTTTCCAGAACTAGTCATAGAAGCAATGTTCACACCCATCTTAGGAGTAATGGAGAACAACCCAGGCTGCATCTGGGCAAATCCTGTAACACAAGCAAGCATCATGCCTGCCAACAAAATAAATTTCTTCATTGATTTATAATACTTGTTTCCAATATACCGTTACTAAAAGTTTCACAAGTTTAATTTCATAGGTTATTAGGTTTTGAGGTTGTATGGTCATAAGGTCTGCATAATTTATAGCATTCCGACCTAATACCCCCAACCAATAAACCTTAAAACCTGCAACTTAAGCAATGCGAAAGTTGATTTCGTGTGCAAAGTGCGAAAGCATCCTCGCACTCGAAAAATAGTGCATGTCAGCCCCTAGGCTGGCGCACGTTTTACATTTTTCGTGTGCAACGTGCGAAAGCATCCTCGCACTCGAAAAATAGTGCGTGTCAGCCCCTAGGCTGGCGCACGTTTTACATTTTTCGTGTGCAACGTGCGAAAGCATCCTCGCACTCGAAAAATAGTGTATGTCAGCCCCTAGGCTGGCGCACGTTTTACATTTTTCGTGTGCAAAGTTAGCAAAAAAATCTCAACTTCACAAACTATTGTGCATAAAATAGGTAAAACATTTGGCAGAATGAGAAAGAATGTGTACTTTTGCACCAAAATTTAGACAAAACCCAAAAAGATGAAAAAGTTTTTAATGATTGTAAGCCTTGCGCTTGCAAGTATTTCAGGATTCGCCCAGAACGAAGTGGGCAGTCTTACTGTAACACCTAAGATAGGTCTGAGCGCAGCCAACATGACAACATTCGAGAAGAGCGACTATCGCGTTGGCTTCACAGCCGGTGCAGAACTCGGCTATCAGGTCATCCCCGATTTCACAGTTTCCGTTGCAGCCATGTACTCACAGCAGGGCACTAAGGCACACACCGAATGGTCTGACGGAACAATAAAGCTTGACTACATCAACCTTCCAATAATGGCAAACTATTACTGGGATCACGGAATCACCCTCAAGGTAGGTCTTCAGCCAAGCATAAACATCAACGCAAAAGGAACTATAAACGGTCAGAAGGGTGAATGTGACCTTGATGGTGCACCAATCGACGAATACGGAAACAAAATCCTTCTACGTCCTGTTATGGTTTCACTCCCTGTCGGCATCTCATACGAGACAAAGAGCAACTTCGTATTCGATCTCCGTTACAACATCGGTATAACAGATGCCATCAGGTTCAACACTAAGCGTTCAACAAACTTCGTATTCCAGTTAACTGTTGGATATAAACTTCCAATCAAGTAGTTTAAACGAAGAATAAAAAGTGAAGAGTGAAGAATTTAAGTTACATTTTATTGCAAAACCTTAAACTGCAATACTAACTTAAATTCTTCACTCTTTACTTTTCACTCTTCACTCCCGATCTACGAGCGCATGTGCACGTCAATCTGCTGGAATGGAATCTCAATACCCTCCTCAGCAAGCCTATTGTAGATTTTCTCGGTAGTATCAAACTTCACGCCCCAATAATTGGCAGATTCCGTCCAAACACGCACCTGAAATGAGATTGCGCTTGAACCCATAGAAGTCATTGGAATAAATGGCTTCATAGCATCCTGTGTCATAATTCTGCTATCCTTCAAACAAATATCAAGAAGAACCTTACGAACAGCCTCAGGCTTAGAACCATAAGCCACCTCTACATCAATATCCACACGACGATAAGGTTGTGTGGAGTAGTTCTTCAAACTGCCTGTTGACAAACCGCCATTAGGAATGATAACTGTCTGGTTATCAACCGTAGTAAGAATAGTATTGAATATCTGAATCTGCTTTACTACACCGCTATATCCCTGAGCCTCAATGAAATCGCCCACACGGAACGGACGGAACAGCAGTATCATAACGCCACCAGCAAAATTCTGCAACGTACCGCTCAACGCCATACCGATAGCAACACCTGCAGATGCAAACAGAGCCACAAATGAACTTGTCTCAATGCCAAGCACGCCAACGATGGCGATTATCAGCACGAAATGCAGACAGATAGTAAGGAAACTATCAACAAACGAATACAAGGAAGGCTCAATCTGCTTCTTCTGCATAATAGTACGCACAAGAGTCGTCAGTTTTGAGATGATGAACCTACCGACAAAATAGATAACGATAGCGGCAAGGAGATTCTTACCGAAAGTGACACAATACTGTGTCAGAGTGTCCAGAGCCTTATCACTCATAAGCTCCGAAGCGGTCTTGGTGAAATCAATTTCTTCCATTTGTTTTAATTATTAAATTAAGTTTTCAACTTTCGCATAGCTCAAGTTGCAGATTTTCAAGTTTTTAGGTTTGAAGGTTCTAAGGTCGGAATGCGATAAACAGTCAGACCTTTTAACCACATAACCCTATAACCTATGAAGTTGAGCTTGCGAAACTTCAGTTAAATATTATTGATATTTTGCCACAAAGATACATATTTCCACACAAACCACCAAATAATACAATAACAAAAGCCATTTTCGTTTGAAAAAAACTTTTTCGTGCTAAACCTACACACCTACACTAGCATGTAGCCCAAACTGTTGAAGCACAATAATTTGCAGAGATTTCAAATATCGCATAAACCTACACTAATCCTACACAAATTCCCCCTAAAATCAGGGGACGGCAGATTGAAGTAATTAGGGACGTAAGAAGGTTAGAATCAGCAATTTGGAAGAAATAAGCGTTTCTACAAGAAAGCAAGAAGAAGCGACTGAGAGCAATAGTTCAGTTACCTATCCGTTAGCAGTTCAGTTACCGAAAT
>CAMKEM010000018.1 GCA_946411565.1 uncultured Prevotellaceae bacterium
TTAATATAAGTTATTGATTTTGAAGCGATTAAATATTAATTTAACGCACTATTGAATTAATGAAAAAGGTTTCAATTCTTATTCCGTGTTTTAATGAGGAGCAATCTCTTCCTTTGCTATATCCAGAGTTAAAGAAACTTATGGACAGTAAGACTATGTATGATTGGGAAGTCCTATTTATTAATGATGGAAGCAAAGATAATACATTGAATATTATCAAGGCATTACGTTCGGCAGATTGTAGAATAAGTTATGTAAATTTGTCTCGAAACTTTGGAAAGGAAAATGCAATGCTTGCTGGATTTGACTATGTGACAGGAGATTGCATGGTAATCATGGATGCTGATCTTCAGGATCCACCTTCTCTAATTCCTCAAATGTTAGAATACTGGGAACAAGGTTATCAAGACATTTATGCCAGGCGAGCTAATAGAGGAAAAGAGAGTTGGTTGAGAAAAAAATTATCATTGCTTTTTTATAAAATTCTTGATAATTCAACTCGATTTGATGTTCTTCAGAATGTCGGTGATTTCCGTCTGCTTGATAGGCAATGTATAGATGCACTTACACAACTTCGAGAAAGCGAAAGATATACAAAAGGTATGTTCTGCTGGATAGGTTATCGAAAGAAGGAGGTTGTTTTTGATAGAGGTAATCGTATAGCAGGGGAAAGTAATTGGAATTTTTGGAGTCTTTTTAATTTGGCAATTGAGGGAATCACAAGTTTTACTACTGCACCATTAAGATTTGCATCAATAGCAGGCTTTATTATAGCTGTTATAACATTTTTATATGCTTTATATTTTTTGACGAAGACTTTGCTGATAGGCGATCCTGTTCCTGGTTTTACAACTTTGATTGTTGTTGTTTTGTTTTTGGGCGGAATTCAACTAATGGCTATAGGAGTTCTGGGTGAGTATATTGGTAGAATATTCAATGAATCAAAGAATCGTCCGACATATCTTGCAAATGAATATAATGAAGAACGTATATATTGTAATAAAAATGAAAAGAATAATTGAACGTTTAAAGGAAACAACAATCCCCCACAGACTATTTATGTTTTTTGCTGTAATTATGTTTTTGGGAATGAGCGCAGGAACATATATGTATAATGACATATATAGTGCATTGTTTGTATTTTTCTTCTCTATTTTAACATTATGGCTTTTCATTAAATATAGAAAGATAGAGATGGATATAAGTAAACAGACTTATCGTTATTCGATGTTAGCCATCTTCTTTCTTTTCTTGTTAATACAGGGTTTCATTGTTTATAATATTCCACTTGGCTATTATAGTGATTTTATAATTGTAAGAGAACAGGCTATTCATTTATCGCAGGATTATCATATACAACCACAGTTCTATACTTACTTCCATTTTTATCCATATCAGATAAATATAGTAATAGTCATAGATTGGCTATATAGAATTCTTGGAGATTATTCACGTGTAGAGCTATTCTCTGCTGCTATTGTGAATATGTCTGCAATACTTGCAGGAATGACTGTGTTTAATGTTTCACGTAATAAATTGTATGCGTTATTTACTGCAATATTTTGTAATATATTCTCTGTGTTTTGTTTGAAGACATATATGCCTTATACTAATAATATAGGAATGATTTTTCCTATATTGATGCTTTATGTTTATTCTGCTGATATTAAGAAACTAAAAAAAATATTGTTAATATCAATCATTGTGGTTGTAGGATCGCGTATAAAGATTACGACGATAATACCATTTATAGGTTTGGTTCTAATTGAAGCATATTATATATTGAAGACACGTCACTATAAGACTTTAGCTTTATCTGTTGGAACAATAGTTGTATTATATGGTTGTTTTATCACTTTGCATAATGCTTTACTCAATAAAATGGAGTATAAAGACGATCCTGTATTAAAGCATGGTTTCGTGTATTACTTCGCGATGGGGCAGAATAGTGAGACTGCTGGCCAATATAGTAAAGAAATAGGAACTTTAGGAGATTCTATATATCAAATTAGAAGTATGAATGGTGATGAATATTTCCGAGATAAGGCGATATCTTATGTCAAAGAACGTAGTATTATTGGGCATATTAAATTTTTTGTTGGAAAGATAGCCTATTGTTGGGGAGAGGTTAGGCTAGATCATCTAAAGATTTGCCGTTATGACAATATATTAATAGCAATTCAGCATTATACATGGTATTTTGCATTGATGTTAATGTGTCTCGGTGTTTTTCTTATTCGTCATAAGAAATATATGGTGTTTTTTCTTGGTATTATAGGTGTTGTTGCATATCTGTATCTTTCTGAAGCCGGAGCTAGATATGCTATTATGTATGCACCTATTGTTTTTGCAATGATGGGATGGACAATGTCAATACTCAAGAAAATATGACTTACGCACCAATAGCATTATTTACATATAATAGGGCTGACCATACTCAAAAGGCTGTAGGGTCTTTGCTTCAAAATGAAGAAGCAAAATATTCTGAATTGTTTATTTTCTCTGATGGCGCAAAGAATGATAAAGCTGTTGAAGGAGTAAAGAAGAATCGTGAGTATATTCATGAGGTTAAGAAACTGGAGGGAATAGCTTTTAAGACCGTCACTATTATTGAGCGTGAAAAGAATTGGGGATTAGCAAAAAGTTTGATTGCGGGTATAACAGAACTTATAGACAAATATGGTCGAGTTATTGTGGTAGAGGATGATCTTATCCTTTCACCATATTTCCTTCAATTCATGAATAATGCTTTGGATAAGTATGAATGGGATGATAGGGTCGGAGCAGTTTCTGCATATCTTAATCCTATTGATTGTAAAGCTCCGGAGACTTTCTTCTTACGTTATTTTGCTTGTTGGGGTTGGGCTGTATGGAAGAGATCTTGGAATCTACTTAATACTGATTCAAGAGAACTTTTACGTCAGTTAAGATGGAAAAAACGAGACTTTGATATTGATAATTCTGGACCTTTCTATGGGTTGCTCTATTGTCAGAAATTAGGATTGGTGGATTCATGGGCGGTATTGTTCTATGCTTCTTTATTCTTGAAGAATAAATATGTGTTGTATCCTGGCATTTCTTGTGCTCAGATAGGAGGTGTTGATGGTTCTGGAACTCATTCTGGTAATAATCAAGATATGTTTAATGTAACAATGTCTAACAGATCTATATGTCTTGATGATATTCCAGTTATGGAAGATAGGGTTATGTATGATGCATTTGCAAGATTTAATAGCAAGTGGCTTCATCAACCTGTCATGAGAAAACGGTTCGAATTGTTTAAATCTTTTGTTAGACGAGTAATAGGTCTTGACTATAAATAGATATGATAAAATCACGAGATGATTTAAAATGTTACCTTGAAGCCGATGGGCGAAATTATTGGCATATCAAGAGTTCATGGATAAAAAGAATGTATGCACATCTTTTTACCGATTCTATTAATGATCAGACAAAGATATGGAGCTATATATATAATCTAAGACACTTAGAGTATCATATTAATAACAAGGGAATTATAAATAAAATAGGTTATATATATTATGCGCATAAGGTACGGCAGTTAAGTCGCATAACTGGATTTCAGATTCCTCCAAATACGTGTGGTAAAGGTTTGACTATTTGGCATTTTGGCACTATCATTGTAAATGCAAATGCTAAAATTGGTGATTATGCTACATTTCGTCCTCCACTTACAATTGGGCATACAGAAAATGGAGGTGTACCGGTTATTGGTGATCATGTTACAATTAATGGTGGTGCAAGTGTGGTTGGCGAAATAGAAATTGGTGATAATGTTATAATCGCTCCCAATGCAGCTGTTGTTAAGAGTGTACCGTCTAATGTCGTTGTTGGTGGTATTCCTGCAAAAATCATAAAAGAAATTTCGTAAATGCGAGTACTTTGGTTCACAAATTCTCCCTGTAATTATGGAAAGGGAAATCGTTATAATGGTGGAGGTTGGATGACTGCATTACAAGATGGGATAACCACCTCAAATATTTCTGCAGAAGAAAGTATAGAGTTGGGAATTTCTTTTGTGATGAATGATCAACCAGAAAGAGTAGAACAAGGGGAAGTTACATATTATCCTGTACCATTAGATGTAAAGTCAATGAAAGATAAGATTATGGATGCTTTACATCCTAATGATGTTCATCGGGATAAAGTTCTTTGGACTCATTATATCTCTCATTTTAAACGTGTAATCGATGATTTCCAGCCAGATGTAATAGAGGTATTTGGTTCCGAGTTATATATGGGATTGGCTTCTTTTGCGACAAATAAACCATGCGTCTTGCATATTCAAGGATTACTTTCACAATATATTCATATATTTCTGCCTCCTGGTGTTTCTCGCATGAAATACATCTTTAAAGATGGTATAGCAAAAGCATGGGGAAACTGGCAGTTCTTGAATTATTGGAATCGAAGTGTGTATCGTGAGAAGAGTATATTGAAGAATGTTAATCATGTTATAGGTCGCACTGATTGGGATCGTCAGCTTATGGCGATTTTAAATCCTCATGCACAATATCATTATGGAGGTGAGATACTTCGTGCTGAGTTCTATGCCAAGCAAGAGCGTCAGATACCACAAAAGTTGACAATCGTTTCTACTATATCACTTCCTCCATATAAGGGGTATGATTTGTTGCTGAAAATTGCTAAGATATTGAATGAGGAAGTCAAGATAGATTTTGAATGGAAAGTTTATGGGAATGTTGATCCAAGGTTAGCCGAATCATTGACAAAGATAAAGCATGGACATGTGAATGTAAAGCTTTGTGGTGTGGCATCTGCGATGCAACTGAAAGAAGCAATTCTGAATGCTACCGTGTATGTTCATCCTTCTTATACCGAGAATAGTCCAAATAGTATTTGTGAGGCTCAGATTCTTGGTGTTCCTGTTATTGCTACGAATGTTGGAGGAACAAATTCGCTTGTTGAAGACGGAAAGAGCGGCTTACTTTTTCCTGCAACAGATCCATATATAGGAGTAGCTCATATCATGCGACTATATAAGGATAAGCAGGCGAATATTGCTATTGGAAACAATGCCAGGAATATTGCATTGTTGCGACATGATAAAAGAACGATAGTAAAACAACTGATACAAACATATAAAGATGTTATGCAGCATGATAGATAAACTATTAAAGTTTCCTTCTGTACTTCGTTTGAAGTATAGTTCAAAATATTATAGGTGGCAATTTCGAAAGAAGGGCATAACATTCGGCAATAATATGTCTATAATGGGAAGTATCTCCGTTATAGGTCTGGGTAAAATAGTTATTGGTGATAATTTTTGTATGACAAGTGGTGAACATATAAATCCAATTTCCGCTAACATGCAAGCTTCATTCTTTACAGATTCGCCTGATGCTCAAATACGAATTGGGGATAATGTGGGAATGAGCAGTACCAGAATTTGGATCCATAAGGGACTTATTATAGGAAACAATGTGAAGATTGGTGGAGGTGTTCTTTTGATAGATACAGATTGTCATCCTATAGATTATTTAGTTCGTAGAAATTCTAATGAAGGAACATGTTCTTCTCCTATATTTATAGAAGATGATGTTTGGATAGGTGCCCAGAGTATTATTCTTAAAGGTGTTACTATTGGGGCAAGAAGCATTATTGGAGCTGGAAGTGTTGTAACGAAAAGCATACCTTCCGATAGCATAGCAGCAGGAAATCCTTGTAAAGTGATTAAACGGTTATGATTATGTTAAAAATATTTGTTGATTCGATAAAGGAACGTTTGAATTCTTGGATGTCTTCAAGATATGTTATGACCTCTTGTGGCTATAAAAAATACTATAAATTACATGTTTGTGGAAATAAGTTGAAATTAGGAAGAGATGTTTATATTGGATCAAATGCAACAATACTATGTACATTTAATAATGTGGAAATTGCTGACCATGTTGTAATAGGACCTAATCTGACAATTGTAGAGAATAATCATATATTCAATGTTGTAGGCAAATATATTAAGGATTGTGGCTTGACGAAAGATGGAGGAGTGAAAATCGAAACAGATTGCTGGATAGGAGCAAATGTTACTATTTTGGCGGGAGTGACAATTGGGCGAGGATGTGTTATCGGTGCTTGTTCTTGTGTGACACGCTCGTTACCACCATATTCTATAGCTGTTGGTACACCTGCGAGAGTTGTAAAAAGAAGGTTTACGGAAACTGAAATTCTAGAACATGAAAGTTGCTTACATATTGATAAATGAGAGAATATTATAGTTCGTTAAGTAAAGTCGTATGATTTAAGATGTTCTTTTTATGTTGAAAGTGATTTCAGATTATTAAAAATATGGATATAGTTTTTAATGTTGATAATGGATATGTTCGTCATATGTGTGTAACGATACTATCTATACTTGATAAAAATCCCAATGAAATTATTACTTTCCATATTGTGACTTGTGGGTTGTCTGAAGAAAATAGTAAATATGTGTCTTCATTGATAATGGAACGTCATGGGGCGGTTAAGTTTTATGATGTTGACATAAAGACATTAAATAAATTCTCGGTAGGTAAACTTACTGGCAATCCTAATATTTCTTATGCTGCATATCTTCGTCTGTTTATCCCTGATTTATTGCCCAAAAACATAGCTAGGGCTTTATATCTTGATTGTGATATTGTTGTAATAAATAGTTTGGTTGGATTATGGAATATAGATATTAGGCAATATTGTCTTGCCGCTTTAGATGATTATGGAAATGCACAAGAATCTGGAGCTATACGTATGGGTCTTGACGTGGGATTTAAATACTTCAATTCTGGTGTTATGCTTATAAATCTTCAAAAACTTCGTGATATGAATTTTATTGAGAAGGTGCAAGATTTTCTCGTAACTGATGGATATAGAATTTTGATGCATGATCAGGATATTCTAAATGGGTTACTTTATAAACAAAGATTGCCTTTAGAGGAACGTTGGAATATGATGCGTAATACAGATAATACAACAGACTATAGCATTATTCATTTTGCAGGGTTAAAACCATGGTATGTCGAGTGTCCACATCCTTTGAAGTATATATATTATCATTATTTGACTATGACCAAATGGGCTAATGAAAAACCTGTTCATTGCCATTCTAGATTACAAAGAATCAAGACTTGGGTAAAGTCGATTCTTATAAAAAAATGTAATCCATAAGTAGTAATATCGTGTTTTAGGGGCAGGTTTATCTATGTAATTAATTAAGATGTGTAGAATCGTTGGTTCATTATTTTTTTAGTTTGTGAATATGGATAGTAACAATGTAAAATTGAGTGTAATACTTCCATGTTATAATGTTGCTCTGTATATAAAGCGGGCAATGGATAGCATTTTGATGCAAGACTTTAGTGATTATGAAATTATCATCGTAAATGATGGCTCTCCTGATAATTTGCTTGAAGTTTGTGAAAAATGGAATGATTTACCTAATGTCAGAATTCTTACTACTCCCAATCAAGGGGTTGCACAGGCTCGTAATGAAGGATTGAATATTGCCAAGGGCGAGTATATATATTTTATGGATCCTGACGATTACTTGAATCAGGGATTGTTTTCTACGATATATAGAAAAGCTAAGGAAGAAGATTGTGATGCTATATATTTTGGATGTAGAACAATTGAGGAATATCGTGGAAACTGGACATACGATACTATAACGAAGGAATGCTGTTATGATTCCCATGAATCCATAATGAAAGATTGCATACACAAGTTCATTGGATTTGGACAGAGAGATTTCGATAATTGGATGCATGATAATCCATGGAAAAACAAGGAATTTGCATCTGTATGGCGCTTTATGTTTAGACGTTCATTGCTTGAGGAAAATAACATAAGTTTCTCTAAGGGGGTGAAACTAAGTGAGGACAAGTATTTTGTTTTGAATGTACTGCTTCATTCAACTAAAGTTTGTGCTGTGGAAGATGTCTTCTACAACTATATAATGAGAGCTAATGGTGGATTGGTAAATTCTCTTTCAAATAGTAAGAATCTGCTTAAGGCAAAGATTGATGGAGTGGTAGAGAGAGCAAAGTTACGCACCATCGCCAAAACTTTATATGGTGAGGATATTTTTTCTATGTATAGTGGTACTGTTGTCCTTGGTGCTGTAGAAATTGCTGTTCGTGGTGCGAAATTGCCAATAAGTACGTGTCTTAAGGATGTAAGAACTTATATGGCGCTTGACGATGTAAAAGAGGCGTGTCGTTCTATATCGCTTGGTGGTTTGCCACTTAAATTCAGAGTTCCTTCTATAATGGTCAAGTATCGCATGGCATCTTTACTTGTCGTATTGATTCATTTGGCAGATAAGTTCGGGGTAAAGTTGAGTGCCTTTTGATTTTTGAGAATATGGGAAAGTTGCTAAAAATAGTTCCGCCATATATTCATCCTGGGCATCTTAACTTTAAATATCCTGCATTCGAGGGATTGTCTACTTGTGGTTTACAAACTGCGAAAAGCCATTTCCCTTGGAAAATTCTACATCATTGGGCTTTCCTGTATGAAATACCGCGTATTTCTGTAAATAAAAAGACCGCAGTTCTAATGTTTGTAGAACCAGTCTCTATTACATTTGATACATTCCCTTATTATGCTACTCATGAAGTGATACCATTCATCTGGGATTGTTGGCCTTGTTATTATGTCAAGATGGAGGCATGGTTTAATAGACATAAAATCCGTACTGCAATCTTTACTTCCCGTATGGAGATGGATGAGATGCAGATACGTTGTCCACAAGTAAAAATGCTATGGTGTCCCGAAGCTGTTGATGCTTCTCTATATAAAAAAGGTAAACTTCTCAAGGATAGGAATATTAATCTGTTGGAATTTGGACGCTCTAATGAGCGTGTACTAGGCAAACCGACGATAGGCAATCATGTATGTACATACGTGGATGGCAAGTTCATATATTCAAATGAGGAATTGTTTGATGCAATGGGGGATGCAAGGATAACGGTTTGTCTGCCTAAGAGCATGACACACCCTGATGTGGCACGAGGTATAGAAACATTGACGCAGAGATATTGGGAAGCAATGCTTTCGCGAATGGTTATTGTTGGTCATGCTCCAAAGGAATTGATAGATATATGTGGATATAATCCGGTTTTGGAATTGCCTGATGATATGGAGCAAATCAATTCTTTTTTTCTTGATATCTTAAACAATATTGAAGATTATCAGGAATTGGTGGATAAGAATCGGCAGACTGCTCTAGAAAAGGGAATTTGGTCTATAAGAATGAAAGATGTTGTAAAATGGTTGGATAATATCGGATATACGATAAAGTAGAGATTTTTTTACAGGAAAAACAGAATTAACTCTACACTCTACACCAGACATAAGATAAAGACTTGTTTTTAAGTGAGATATAGCGGTGTAGAGTTGCAATCAACTCTACACCAACTCTACATCTCTACACCATTTTAGGCAGCAGTCTTAATCAGAGAATAGGTAATACCACGCTTTGAACGCATTTTTTTGACCTTTAGTTCCTTGAGAGCAAGTCCAATCTTAATTGAGGAGAAATTACTTGCAGGTATCTCTGGATATTCCGAACTGAGGGATTTGCGAATGTCCATAGAGGTTACTCCTTCACATTTCTCTCCGTTTTCCGGCTTATGGAAGAAACTGCTGATCATGTGCTCAAGGTCGATAGTAGCCTCAAATGGAGTGTTAAGCTCCTGAATGCGAGCAATCTCCTCGTTGGTGAACCAATAGCGCTTCTGCTCTACATCAATCTCGTACTTGAGTTGAGCAAAGAGCTGATCATATTCTATTGCTGACTTATAGTCAACTATCTCTCTGTCAGGAATGCCGATAGTGAGATAGCGACGACTGCCTGTCTTGTCCATAAGAGGATGACGGTTGTTGGTCGTGGCTATGAAAGAGGCATAGCGTTGATGTTGGTCTATTGTGCGACCATAGATCTTGCGACTGTTCACAGTCACTTTTGACAGAGCTTGCTTGAGTTCAGCAATCTGACCTTTCTTATATTGGTCAATCTCGTCAAGGCAGATGAGAAGAGAATTGCTAAGTGCCATCTCCTTGTCAAACTTGTTGCCAAGGTTGAAGTGGTCGAGATAGTAACGGCGAAGTTGCGGAGGAAGGATGTGCAGACAGAAAGTACTCTTGCCACATCCTTGATTTCCAACGAAAAGAGGTACGCTCTCATTACCATGCTCCTCGTCCTTGCCCATCCAATGCACAACTGTTGAAAGATGCCAGATGTGAAGGTACTCAACCTTCTCGTCTGAAAGGTCAGGGATGCGCTTCCAGAAGTTGGCAATGCGATCAACACCATCCCATTTAGGAAGGTTGTCAAGATACTCTTTCACAGGATCGTGAAGAGGTATCATGTCACTTTCAAGATAGGTCTTGATATCCGACTTCAGGTTTGCCTCTTCTGGCATATCCACCTTAGCTTTTATTATTAAGGTGTTGAGGGCTGCATTGGTAAGTGGCTGAAACTGAATGTCGTTCGCTCCATTCTTCTTGTACTCAACTATGCCACTGAGTACATTGTGGCGAAATTGAAAGTGCTGCTCAAGAAAACAGATGGCAGGAAGCAGGTGCATGTCCTCTTCTTCCTGAGTTTCAGGTTTTGCCATAGGTTGTTCGAAGGCTTGTCTTTGAGCCTCGTTGACTGCTTCAGAGCTGGTGATGCCCTGAGAAAAAAGATTCTTGTTCTCCATTGGAATTGAAATTTAATTGTTAATACTTTAGTTTGGGTAGTATGGATCTCCTTGTAAGGAAAATCTGGTTGCAAAGGTATGAATTTATTTGGTAATATGCAAGGGTTGTCCCAGATTTCGTGACTGAAAAAGACGATTTTCTTCTCGAATGATGTAGAGGATGTAGAGTTGGTGTAGAGTTGATTGAAACTATACACCGTTGTATATTCTTCAAAGTCAAAGCGTTAATACTCGATTGGTGTAGAGTGTAGAGTTAAATGTTTTTTCCTGTTTTTTCTTGTGCAGTCGTTGTTGTCAACTTTAGTGTAAGTCCAAAGCAAGTCCTATGTAACTCCCATGTAAGTCCCATTTTTCGCCTATTCTTAGGAACGGAGTCAGAACGGACTCATAACGGAGGTAGAACGGACTTGAAGCGAATAAAGCTTCTACTCGTAATTTTTCCATTGAAATTGTTTTGCATTTTGAATTGAAATTTGTATCTTTGCATGCGAAACGCACGTTTCGGAAATGGCAGTTACGATACCGTTATGAAATTCTTTGACAGACAATTTGAAATGAAGAAGCCGTAAGGATAGAGAAAATTGCAAATGTTAATTTGACCGCAATTAAGAACGCATATTTACGAAAATGATACAAAAAATTATACATTTATGTTGGCTGTCGGGAGATGCTTTTCCCGCAGATATAGTAAGATGTCTTGAAACATGGAAGAAACATCTCAAGGATTATGAGATATGGCTTTGGGGGAAGCAACCTCAGGATTGTCTTGGTCTCAATGTTATAGAAAAGCATTTTGACTTGGATTCCACTATCTGGACAAAACAAGCGTTTGAAGCAAAGAAATATGCCTTTGCTGCGGATTATATCCGTCTGTATGCCTTGTACAATTATGGTGGAATATATCTTGATGCAGATGTGTTTGTGTATAAGTCTTTCAATGAATTGTTGTCATTGCCTTATTTCATAGGTTGTGACCAGATTCGTGCTTTTGAGGCGGCTGTAATAGGTGCAGAAAAGGGGTGCACATGGATTAAGGATATCTTTGATACATACCAAGGAAAGCATTTCGTAAAGGAAGACGGAAGTCTTGATGTTACAGAGTTGCCTGTGAAATTCCATCATATTCTGACAGGATTAAACTATAGGTTTAGAAAGATATCAAAAATAAGTGATTTTGAGAAACAGACTATTGGTACTAAGGATATGATAGTATTTTGTAGTGATTTCTTTAATTCACGTAATGCCGTTGAGGTTAGGCGGACAAAGAAAAGTTTTTGTGCCCATAACTATGCCGGTTCTTGGAACAAAAAAGGAAATGCTCCAAAAACTATCAAGGATAGGTTGCCCAAATGGTTGCTAGGCATGATATATAGAGTTGGGCAAGCCACATGGGCGAGAAATAAATATGCTTGGTTTCAGATTCCATTTGAGAATTAATGAATAATATTGCTCGTTTCTTTACAATATACTGGTGCATATACTTCCCAACTTGTATTGCATATAACGATTTGCCTGGATTCAGTTCTATAGATGAAGTGATGACAGGCATTATTGTGATTTATACATACGCAATGAAGGGAATATATAGTACAAATAAAAAGCCTTGGAAAGAGTTTAATTTTTTTTTAGGGCTTTTGGCGTTTTATATTGTATATTCTTTAATATTAGGAGTTAATGTTCCTGAGTCTGTAGCATATGACCTTATTCAGCAGGTACGCCCTTGGTCTGTGATTTACTGTACATGGATATTGAATCCACTGTTTACAGAAAAACAGAAGAGATGGATGAGTGGAACGATGCTTTTGACGCTTATTACCTTTATATTTTATCATCCAGAATTAGCGAATGTAGGAGAGTATCGAAATGCACCATTTGGCCAGTTGGCAATTTGTACTTCTATGGCATGGTATTTATTATCAGACAAGTCGAAGAAAAATGCGATTATAGCTGCTTTTATTGCGGTTGTTGGTCTTTTGGGAATGAAGTTTAAGTATTATGGACAATTTGGAGCTTGGATGTTCCTTCTTTTCTATATGAAGAAGAGGTTTAATATCAAGTCAATGAAAATAGTATGGCAAATTTCAATCCTTGTTTTTGTCGTTGTTTTGTTGGGGTGGGAACGTTTTAATGCATATTATGTAGAGGGAATGGACAATGAGCAACTTGCAAGACCTATGATAAACAGGGCTACATGGGAGATTTTATGGGATTATTTCCCTTTTGGTTGTGGTTTCGGAGGTTTCGGAACTGCGGCAGCAGCAGTATATTATTCTCCTCTATGGAAAGTATATCATCTCGATAATGTTTGGGGAATTAACTATGGAGGCTCAGTAGGTTTCCATTGTGATTCTTTTTTTGGATGGTTTGCAGAGATTGGTTTCTTTGGTGTTTATTTCTTTGTAGTCTTTTGGAAAAGAAGAGCACAGGAAATTAATAAAATTGTAGATGACAGATTTTATAAGGTGGCTATTATGTCATTCTTTTGTATGTTCATAGAGTGGTTTGGTGATCAGTCTTTTTTTTCTGGAAAAGGAATGGGATATCTGATGCTTCTTGGACTTTGTCTTAATGCTAATTTTAATCAGAATATTATTGATGAGGAGGATGAAGATAATGATGAAGATGCTCCAAAGAAAAAGAGAAGGAGAGGATTGATACATTTAGGCTTTAATTTTAAGGCAAAGATACCAAAACGTCTTTAAATTTTTGTGTGTGTATTTGGTTGGATATAATTTATATGCTTAGTACGACACTCATAAACGGAATACATAATTTATATATGAAAAGTGACAGTTTGAATATATTGCGTGCAGTATCGATACTTGGCGTTCTTATTGGGCATGGATGTTTGCAGATTGGTTATGAACCTGTTGGAAGATTCTGTGGATATATATTTGTTCAGATATTCTTCCTCCTGTCTGCTTATTTGCTTGGAATAAAATACGGCAACACATCAATAGGAATTTCTTTCCTTGTGAAACGATGGAAGAGACTATCTGTTGTGTATTACCCATTCCTCATAATAGTAATATGTTCAATATTGTTATTGGGAGGGAATGTGACATGGAAGAATGTATTTACTCATTTTACATATACCAACTATTTTTTACAGGATACTTTATTGGGTGTACCATTTGGACATCTATGGTATATATCCATGATGATGTTATGCTATGTATCCCTTCTTGTTCTACAAAAAAAAACGGAACCTCTATTCCGTGGTTGTGGGGTATTGGTCTTATTGGTGGTGACTTTTTTCGTGTGTATTTTATGTCTAAAACATCACATACCAAGCAGGATTCCTATTGTCGTGACATCCTATTTGATAGTATTTAAACGAGCAAAAGATATATGTTCGTGGTTCAGCAAGTTAAGGAATGTACCAGTGTATATATATACATTTACGCTATTGTGTAATGTAATATGTTTAGGTCTTTTCTTGTATTGGAATTTGAATTATAAATTATTGATTCGAGATATAATAGTTTTGATTACGGCTTGTAGTTGGTTGCTTTTTTTTATGACTGCTTTGAAGGATATGAAGTGCGGTAAAGTGCTTGGATTCATATCTGCTATATCTTTTGAGTTATATTTAGTTCATCATCCATTTGTGTTAGGAGATTTGAGTTGGTTGAATGTTGGCAAATTGACTGGAAATATCTTGATTAATAGTTTTCTTGCTATAATTGTGATGTTTGTTGCGGCATTTATTTTAAATAAGGTAGGAAAACTCATGTCTAAAGCAATGGAATGAATGGAGAAGGTTTGTCTTTTTCCTATCTAGGTGGTTATAATTAAGCAAAATAGGGATTGGGACTGAAGAGTTGTCTTTATGTTAAGAATATTGATTAATGCATACGCTTGTTGTCCGAATATGGGTAGTGAGCAAGGAATGGGCTGGAATTGGATTTCTAATATAGCGAAGACGTGTGAGGTCTTTGTGGTGACGGAATCTGAATATGAGAATGTAAATTCAAGACTTGCTGAGAATTGTGAACAATATGGAATAAGTAAGGAACAATGTGATAGAATGCATTTCTATTTTGTTCCTGCTGGTGACACAGAGGAAGAATCTGCAAAGATAAGAAGTATGTGCTGGAATCAAGGCACATGGTCATTCTATCTTAAATATGCAAAGTGGCAGGAAAAAACTTTGGCTGTTGTAAGAAATATTATTGATGAACAAGAAAAGGCAGGTTCAAAAATAGACATTATGCATCAGTTGAACATGGCTGGTTTTAGAGAGCCTGGTATGCTTTATAAAATCAATGATGAACGCAAAAAACAAGGAAAGAAGCGTATTCCATTGGTTTGGGGACCAATGACTGGTTACGGAAGTATTCCTTTCCCATTCATGCTTTCTGGAGGAATGAAATTTACTGCTTTCTATTCATTGAAGAATACGTTGAACCTTCTTCAGCTGATGATGCATCCAAGAGTAAGGAAAATGGTGAAATACTCTGATAAGTTGATTGCTGCTACGCCAGAGATGAAGGATGGAATAGATACATTCTATAAGGCGAATATTGAGCATATCAACGAAACTGGATGTGTGATAAAAAACGGCGAAACTTCAATAGTTAAGTCATTCTCAAAGGATGGTTTCAAAGTTCTGTGGGTTGGTAGGTTTATGTACACCAAGCAACTTGAAATCGCTCTTCGGGTGATGGGAAAGTTGACAGATCTAAAGAATATTGAATTTCATATTGTTGGTAAAGGATTTACAGATGATGAAACTTTGGCAATGAGAGCCAAGGCTGTGGAATATGGTGCTGATAAAATATGCCATTGGCATGGGCAGATTCCAAACATCGAGGTACATAATTTGATGCGGGAAAGTGATATTTTCTTCTTCACAAGTATCTTTGAGGCCACTTCGACTGTTATTTTGGAAGCTATCCAGAATGGTTTGCCGATAGTATGTTTTGATAGGTGTGGCTTTGGGCCTATTGTTGATGAAACAATAGGAATGAAGGTTCCATGTAAGAGTCCTAAGCAGGCTGTAAAGGATTTTGTTACAGCTATCAATTATATTTACCATCATAGAGAACTTCTCCCAAGTATGTCTGCCAACTGTAAGAGTAAGCGACAAGAACTTAGTTGGGATAATAAGATGACAAGGTTGATGTCTTTTTATCGGGAGTTGGTTTAGAGATTAGAGTTTTGAAATCAGAGTTTAGGGGTTAGAGATTAGAGTTTAGCGTAAAATGATATTTTCAATACTTCAGAAAGTTAGTCTTGTACCTTCATATCTATGGGATGCAATATGGGCTCCAGTATGGAAGCGTTGCATGAAGCAATGTGGAAAGGGGGTATATTTGCGTCCTATGTCTTCTGATATAAAGGGCCTGTGGAATCTGTCGGTAGGAGATGGTACATCTATTCCAAAGGGAAGTATAATATATTGCACCGATGCGCCTTGTACTATTGGTAAGAAGGTAATATTCGGTCCAAAGCCTACAATAATTACAGGAGATCACAGGATTGATGTTATTGGCAAGCATCTTATTGAGGTTACGGTTGCTGAAAAGTTTGTTGATGGTGTTAATATTTATGACCAACCTGTAGTTATAGAAGATGGTTGTTGGATTGGTGCTAATGTGACGATATTGAAAGGTGTTACTATTGGACGTGGTTCTATTGTTGCTGCAGGAGCTGTAGTTACTAAATCTTGTGAACCATACTCTATTATTGGCGGTATTCCTGCGAAATTGCTAAAAATGCGATTTACTCCTGAGCAGATTATTGAGCATGAATGTTTGTTAAACGCTAATCACTAATCGCAAAACGAAGATAATGAAGAAAGTACTTATTGTAGGTGATTCTCGTAAGATGAAGGGAGGAGTCTCTACTGTGATCAAAAGCATGGAGGCTAATCCTATATGGACAAAGTATAATTGCTATTGGTTACAATGTCAGATTAACAAGGAGATGGTATGGAAGGTTATGTATCTCGCTATGGGATTGCTTAACTCGTTGTTCCGTGTACCAATGTATGATATTGTTCATTTTCATACCACTCCAGGTCCTGGAATGAAGGTTGTTCTGCCTATTATTCTATATTCTATGTTATGGAGGAAGAAGATTGTACTTCACCTTCACATGGGAAATCAGATGAGGGATTATAAGGATAGTAAAGTCTTCAACTGGGTTATGGCTCATTCTGATAAGGTTATTGTGCTAGGTAAGACTTGGCAACAATTCCTTATTGATGAGATGAAGGTAAAAACTAGTGTGGAGTATCTATATAATCCTGTGCCAGAGAATAATTCCCCAAGACGTAATAATGCTGATAAATCAAAGTATTTCCTTTTTGCTGCATTCTTCAATATTAATAAGGGATATGATATTCTTTTGAAGGCGTTTGCTCAAGTTATAAAGAAATATCCAGATTGGCGTCTTGTGATGTGTGGAGTGGGAAATGTGGAAGAAGTTAAAAGTTTCATCTCTGAGAATGGGGTGGGGGACAATGTTGATCTTCCAGGATGGGTTGAAGGAAAAGAACGAGAAAGATACTTTAACGAGGCATACGCATATTGCATGACGAGTCGTAAGGAAGGACTTCCAATGGCTGTTCTTGAGTGTCTTTCTATTGGTGTTCCTGTCATATCAACACCTGTAGGATGTTTGCCTGAGTTCCTTACGAATGATGAGAATATAATGTTCTTTGACTTTGAGGACTCTGACAATCTTACTAAGCAGATGATTCGTTTGATTGAGGATAAGCATTTGTATGACTATTTGTCCGAGAATGGTGTTCAAGTGATTGCTGATAGCTTTACAAGTACTAAGGTGTTCGAGAAATTAGATAGGATTTATCAAAGTTTAGGGGCTTAAAGTTTAGAGTATAGTGTTTTTGTGGGAGTTTTAGAGGAAAGTGATTGTATGAAAGTAGAACAAATTTTCATAGAATTATTGCAAATTGCATTGGGGAATAGAGATAGATTCTCTATATGCCCTTCTGCTGAGGAATGGGAAAAACTCTATGATATGGCAAAGAAACAAGCACTTGTAGGTGTTTGTTTCTTTGCGCTTAAACTATTGCCTGTAGAGCAGCAACCTCCATTGCTAAGAAGAAGGCAATGGGCGGTAAAAGCAATGCGTTTGGAGGAGAGAAACAATGAGGTTTCTCGTGAATGCAAGGCAATAACTGAATTCTTTGCCAAAGGAAACTATCAAAGTTGTGTACTGAAAGGGCAAAGTAATATTTGTCTTTATCCTGACGGACTTAAAGGTTTGAGAACTCCTGGGGATATTGATTTGTGGGTGTGGGAGAATGACTGTAAAATCCTACAGAACAAGAAGAAACTTGTCAGCGTACTGTGGAAGGTTTCTGGCAAGCAATTGGATGTTGCTGTACATCACGCGGAATGTAATATATTTCCTAAAACTCCTGTTGAGGTTCATTTTGTGCCTTCGTTTGCAATAAATCCAGTTACAGATTACAAAATGCGTCGGTTTTGGGCTGAGTATAGTGATTGTATTCGTTTGACTGATGCTGGCTTCTACATCCCTACGGATGGTTTTAATCTCATCTTCCAGATGTCACATATATTCAGGCATGTTCTGTTGGAGGGTATAGGCTTCAGACAGTTGGTTGATTATTATTTCGTGTTAAAAAGTTTCTTTGAGCATACCTCTGAATGCAAAGGGAAACTGTCTGATGCCAAGACTGTGTTGAAGGAAATTGATAATCTTGGAATGAATAGAATTACATCTGCTGTTATGTGGATTATGAAGGAGGTATTTGCCATGAAGGAAGAATATCTTCTTTGTAATGTTTCGGAGAAATATGGTCGTGAACTACTGAATGAGATTCTTGAAGGTGGAAACTTTGGTCATTCCTCTGAAGAACATGCCAAACTGAAAGTTGACGATGAGGGTAATGAGACATTAACCTCGAAACTTGAAGGCAATTACGCTACGATAAAACGGGGAATGAAACTTTTCTGGAGCTACCCGTCAGAATGCCTTTGGGTACCTTATCTTTGTGTAAGGGCATCGTGGGTTAGAAATTATTGGAGAAAGCAAGTCCTGTAGTTTTTATTCAAAACGCAAAGACGCAAAGTTCTAGAGTTTTATCTCTGTTACTTTGCGTCTTTGTATTTTATGAAAAGAGCGGTAAGCGAGGCTCGACTGCGAAGCTTGATGAGGCTGTAGCCGAATAACTCTGACCTTGGGCACGAGTGAGAACTACTTATCGCGAAGTATGAGCGGTAAGCGAGGCTCGAACTCGTGACCTGCGGCTTGGGAAGCCGCTGCTCTACCAACTGAGCTATTACCGCAAACTTTTAAATGAAAAATGAAAAGTGAAAAATGAAAAATACAGATTGCCATTTTGAGAGTACTGTATTTTATGATTTTTCATTTTTCATTTTATCATTTATTTGAGCCGATAACGAGACTCGAACTCGTGACCCACGCATTACGAATGCGTTGCTCTACCAACTGAGCCATATCGGCTTGATTTTCTAAAATCGGATACAAAAGTACATTTTTTTTTTCACATATTTCATATTTGACAGAGAAAAAGTCGCTTTATTAACGATTTTTTGGATATTTAAGGAACGAAAGGGAGAATAAGTCGGATATTTTTAGTACCTTTGCACTCGGAAATTGAAAAACGTGCACCAGTCTTTAGGACTGATATGCACTATTTCCTTCATGCGAAGATAGACTTTGCACTCGGAAATAGAAAATGTGCACCAGCCTTTAGAACTGATATGTACTATTTCCTTCATGCGAAGATAGACTTCGCGCTCGGAATTTGAAAATAGAATAATAAATATAAATGGAAAAAGTAATTCTTACAGGTGACCGTCCAACTGGTAAGTTGCATATTGGTCACTATGTTGGTTCACTTCGTCGTCGTGTAGAACTGCAGAACTCTGGTGAGTACGATAAGATATTCATTATGATTGCCGATGCTCAGGCTCTTACGGATAATGCCGATAATCCCGAGAAAATACGTCAGAATGTCATAGAAGTGGCTCTCGACTATCTTTCTGCTGGTCTTGATCCAAATAAGTGTAATCTATTTATTCAGAGTGCCGTTCCTGAACTTACCGAACTCTCATTCTATTACATGAATCTGGTAAGTGTTCAGCGTCTTCAGCGTAACCCTACCGTAAAGACTGAGCTTGAAATGCGTAAGTTTGAAGGTGGTACTCCTACAGGTTTCTTCTGTTATCCTATCTCTCAGGCTGCAGATATCACGCTCTTCAAGGCTACAACTGTGCCTGTTGGTGAGGATCAGAAACCTATGCTTGAGCAGACCAACGAGATTGTACGTCGTTTCAATAATATTTATGGTGAAACGCTTGTTGAACCAAAGATTCTCCTCCCTGATAATGCTGCTTGTCTCCGTCTTCCTGGAACTGACGGCAAGGCAAAGATGTCAAAGTCACTTGGCAACTGTATCTATCTCTCTGATACTCCAAAGGAATTGAAGAAGAAGGTGAACTCTATGTTTACCGATCCTCTCCATCTTAATATTGAAGATCCTGGTCATCTGCAGGGAACTTATACTGATGCTGACGGTAATGAACAGAGTTATCAGAATACAGTATTTGTTTATCTCGATGCATTCTGTGAGGATAGCGATTTTGAAAAGTATCTTCCTGATTACAAGAACCTTGACGAGATGAAGGCTCATTATGTTAAGGGTGGTCTTGGTGATGGAACTTGTAAGAAGTTCCTCCTTAATGTGCTCAACGATCGTCTTGAGCCAATCCGCCAGCGTCGTAAGGAATATGAGAAGGATATTCCAGGTGTGTATGAGATTCTGCGTCGTGGAACAGAGGAAGCGCGTAAGGTTGGTGCAAAAACACTTGCTGAAGTACGTCATGCTATGCGTATTGACTACTTCGACGATAAGGAGCTTATCGCTGAGCAGGCAAAGAGATTTGCTCAAGGCTAATTTATCTGCAAAAGAATATATGTTGAATAATAAAGCCGCTTATGGATTTACCATAAGCGGCTTTATTGGTGTATAGAAACAAAGTTTATTGATAATTCGCTTTGTCTTCCTTCGTTCTTCTTCCGAACTAAACTCGGTGCAAGTCCTATGTAAGTCCCATTATAGATAGGACTTTCACCGAGTTTGGTTCGGAGGTAAAAGGAAGTCATAGCGGACTTACATAGGAGCTACTTGGGAGTATCGGAGTAATTGCAATTTCTCGATATAGCTTTGACTTACTTGGAAAGTAATCGAAAATGCATTACTTTAGTTTGCTTTGAATATACTCACTTACAGCCTTGGCTTGACGTACAGGATTGCCAACTTGTTGTCCCATTTCTGTTGTAAGATGCTCCATGCCGTTCTTCACATTTTGTAACTCGTTGATGAAACTGCTGAATGCACTTTGAACCCTGTTCGGACGACGACGGCGTTTGTCTGCATTAGGGTTGACAACGATACGTATGCCTTGATGTACAAGTTCTATGTCAAGGTCTGCTGGCGCTTCTATAGGATCGCCATCGTAGTGGATAACTCCTGGTTGTTCACGATGGACATGAAGCTTGCGAGTTTTGAAGTATTTTATCTTGGAGTTCTTGTCGAGTGTCTTGTTGAACATCTCAAGACTGATACTTGGAGCTTCTATTATGTCGAAAGGTTCGATGATTACAACATCGATAAGACCATCCTTCATACTTGCCTGTGGGGCGATATAGGCATCATTACCGTATTGTGAGGCATTAGCACACGATACGAGGAATGCTTTATAGCTTATCTCTGCATCGTCGAGCGTGAGGGTGTAGGTTTCTGGCTTGTAAGTCAGTCCTTCTTTCAGAACGTTCTCAGCGTAGGTGATAGGTCCACGCTTGCCTGCTTCTGCGAATTTTGCACTTATAAATGCATCAAATCCCATTCCGCAGGTGCAGAAGAACGGGTGACCGTTTATGATACCATAGTCAAGGTCGTGTATTTCGCAGTTGTTTATAACTTCGAGTGCTCCTTTAACATTGAGTGGTAGCATCAGGTGGCGTGCAAGTCCATTGCCAGATCCGCAAGGTATAATGCCAAGAGCTGTCTTGCTTTGGGTAAGGGCACGCGCAACCTCGTTGATGGTTCCGTCACCACCCACAGCAACAACAACGTCTATTCCCGCCTCTTTCGCTTCTGTGGCGAGAACTGATGCATGGCCAGCATATTCGGTAAATTTTATTTCAACGTCAAAGCGGTCCTTGTCTATATACTTATCAATTAGGGCCGGCATTGATTTCTTGCTAGCCGTACCAGATATAGGGTTTATGATGAAAACTATCTTTTGCACATTAATTAAATTTGAATGCAAATTTATAAAAAAAAGCATATATTTGTAGATGTTATAATGAAATTTTAACGAAAAAGAGATTTTTATTGCTTTAAATGTGCCATTTTAGACATTTTTTTTGTAACTTTGCAAGCTGAATGGATAACTACGTGTTTTCGGTTCGCTGTAAGATGAATAAAATATACACTATAATATAGTAATGGGACAGTTACAAGAAAAGTACAAGAATTATCGCTTGCCACAGAAGTTGCAGGATAAAGGGTTGTATCCTTATTTCCGTTGTATCACAGGCAAGCAGGGCACTGAGGTAGAAATGGGCGATCATCATGTGTTGATGTTTGGCTCAAATGCATATACAGGTCTTGTGGGCGATCAGCGCATCATTGATGCTGCGAAGGCTGCAACTGATAAGTATGGTACTGGTTGTGCCGGCAGTCGTTTCCTCAATGGCACACTTGATATTCATATTGAACTTGAAAAGGAACTTGCTGCGTTTGTAGGTAAAGATGAGGCTTTGTGTTTCTCTACAGGTTTTACCGTAAACTCTGGCGTCATTGCTGCAATTGGTGGTCGTGAGGACTACATTATCTGTGATGACCGTGATCATGCAAGTATCGTAGATGGTCGTCGTCTTAGCTTTGCTCATCAGCTTAAGTTCAAGCATAATGATATGGAGGATCTTGAACGTGTACTCAAGACTCTGCCTTATGATGCTATCAAACTTATCGTTGTTGATGGCGTATTCTCAATGGAGGGTGACCTCTGTAAGTTGCCTGAGATTGTTGAACTGAAGAAGAAGTACAACTGCTCTATCATGGTGGATGAGGCTCATGGTATTGGTGTGTTCGGTAAGCAGGGACGTGGTGTATGTGATCACTTTGGCTTGACTGATGAAGTTGACCTGATTATGGGTACATTCTCTAAGTCTTTGGCTTCTATCGGTGGCTTTATTGCTGGTGACTGGGATACAATCAACTATCTGCGTCATTCTGCTCGTACTTATATGTTCTCTGCATCTAATACTCCTGCTGCAACTGCTGCTGCAAAGTGTGCACTTGATATCATCAAGAGTGAGCCACAGCGTATAAAGGATCTATGGGATGTAACAAACTATGCTCTTAGCCGCTTCAAGGAAGAAGGCTTTGAGATTGGTGATACAGAGTCTCCTATTATTCCTCTTTATATACGTGATATGGAGAAGACTTTTGCTGTTACAGCAATAGCTTTCGAGCGTGGTGTATTCATCAATCCTGTAGTTCCACCAGCATGTGCTCCATCTGATACTTTGGTTAGATATGCACTTATGGCAACTCATACAAAGGAACAGGTTGACCGTTCTGTTGAGATCCTCAAGGGAATATTTACGGAGTTAGGGATTATAAAATAAATTATATAATTATAAAATGAAAAGTGAAAAATACAAGTTACTTTTCCCGTTTAAAAGCGTAACTTGTATTTTTCACTTTTCATTTTTTATTTTTCATTAAAGATCTCGTGCCATTTCTTGAATCTTTCAGCCCCTTCTTCGCCGAACTTCTCTATACTTTTTAAAGCACGTTCGTATGATTTCTCCACTTCGGGGTGCGTCTTTGAGAAAAACTTGTCGGCATAGCATATAATTTGTTCTGCTAATGTCTCTGGTAGGAAATCCTCAGGAGGAAGAGGGAGGAATTGAGAGAGAATCTGCTGTTTTGTGAGTCCTGCACCAGTATGACGCTCACAGACACGCGCATAAGGCTCTATCTCTTCTTGTGTCATTCCAAACAGATGCGCATCCTCGCGTAGCATCTGTGCTCCGATACGTCCATGACAGATATATGGCTCTGTGCCGTAGCACTCTATTCCTGACGCATCACACCGTATGATACCAATATCGTGGAGCATAGCCGCCGCTTCTATGAATGCTTTTTGCTTTGAATCTTTGCAGATTTTAAGAGCCTTATCGGCAACCATTCTGCTATGCACCATCAGTATGTCTCGAAGCTTGCTTGGAGTGTAGTAATGATCTATAATCTGCTGATAGTTCATGAACGTAGCTTTTCTATTAATGGTAGAACTACTTTACGAAGCACTTTCTCGTTGAGACGATGCTCTCCTTCAAAGCGTTGTGCATTTGGATAATACTTATGAAAGAGGTCGTAGGTCTTGACAACTGGATCGTTAATGCCAAATAGGCCGTAGCATTTCTCACGATCATCATCTGTAATATCCTTGAACTGCTGTCGCTCTATCTGATTATGATGTTGTATTAGTTCACGTGTGACTTTGAACTCTTTCTGGTTATCCTTACGACGATTGAAAAACTTGTGAACACCTGTTTTTAGTCCTGCTCCTGTTGACATGTTAAGAGCTGGATTAACACATATACGTTTGAAACCTTTCATCTGGTGGGCATACATTCCGCCCATGCTTGTACCTAAAACGATATCAGGTTGCTGGTCTTCGCAATATTGTTTTAGGTATGGAAGAGCTTCAAGAGGCTCAATAGGGATGTCTGGTGCAATTATTTCATCATCGGGAAGGATTCTACGCAAAATCTCTACGGTTCCACTTGCACCTGAAGAACCGAATCCGTGAAAGTAAACTATTTTCATTGAGTTTAGTGTCTTGGGTTATTATGTTTATAGGTTGGTGTGAATGGCATCAACGATGTTTTTTTTGAGATTTTTATGCTCAAATGCTCGTTGGATGGCATGATAGGAATGGGCATCTGAACCACTATAATTGTAGTAGCCTTCGCTTAATAGGTATTCAGCCCGTTCCTTAACCTGATTGCCATATGCTCCAATTAGGGATGTGATATTCAATTGAAATTTTACTCCCATTTCCTTGATATTCTCATATTTTTCTGCGTCCATATACAGATAGCGTTCTGGATGGGCGAGAACGGGTGTAAAGCCTGCTTTTTGTACGTCTTTGAGAATTGCTTCCATACGCATTGGAGGTTGAACGTATGATGTCTCGATTAGCAATTCGTCTTTGTTGTCACCATATGGCATAAGTATCCCTTGTTCCAACCTCTTTACGAAAAGACTATCCATCATGTTCTCTGCAGATAGGGCAAGTTCTACCTTTCCTTGATAGGTGGACTTGAGTTCTTCAAAGCGTACTTTAAGCTTTTCTGGAGTGTTAGGACAATCCTCCATAATGTGTGGGGTTAGCCATACCTTCTTTACTCCAATTTGTTCATACATTGTGAGTATAGCGATAGAATCTTCAATGGATTGAATTCCGTCATCCACACCTGGAAGAATGTGTGAATGACAGTCTGTCCAACCATTAAAAATTTCTGATTGCTGCAGACTATATTTACTAGAAAAAGGCCACATAACTTATAATTCTTTGCTGCTATATCCTTCAGAATATCCACTTCCATAGTAGCCATAGCCGCCATATCCATATCCGTAGCCATATCCATAACGGTAACCATAGCGACGATATCCATAGCGTGAATTTGCTGTAAGGGTGCCATTAAGGATTATGCCCATGTTGTTGAAACGCTGGTCATCGTAATATTCTTCTATGACAGGAAGGAAGTCGAGTTCCATAAGTCCTACACGGATAACGAATAGCGATATATCTGCATGTTTTGCAAGAATACTTGTGTCCGCAACTATTTCGACAGGAGGACAATCAAAGAATACATAATCGAACTCCTCACGAATCTCATTGATAAGTTCCGTGAAACGATCATAACTGATAATCTCCGCAGGGTTAGGAGGCAGGGTTCCTGCAGGAAGAATGAAGAATGTATCTGAACCTTCACCAGGAACAAGTACTTCATGCCAATCTGCAACCGCTCCATTGATATAGTCTGATACTCCCTGATTAGGTTTCCCAACATAATCAGAAAGGGAACGACGTCGGAGGTCAAGGTCGATTACACATACCTTCTTTCCCTTGAGCGACATACATTTAGCAAGATTGTAGCTTATGAATGTCTTACCAGAACCAGGATTTGCGGAAGTTGTCATTATCACCTTGATTTCCTTGTTCTGTCCAATCATGAATTCGACATTTGTGCGTAGTACGCGGAAAGCCTCATTGATAATGTTACGGCTTCCTTGTTTTACGACTATATGTGCTTGGGATTTAGCACGTTTCCTGCGGTTTACGCTGCTGTTTCGCTTGAGATTTTTTATCTTTTCAGAAACTGTCTTGACATAAGATGTGCTTTCTTCGTCAGGAAACTCGAGCTGTGGAAGTTCACCAACAAATGGGATGGACAGCTTCTCTATATCCTTACGTCCACGAACCTTGGTGTTCATGAATTCACGAAGTACAATCACAAGGAATGGGAAACCGAAACCGATGCCGAGAGCAATCATCCAAATTTTTTTGTTGTTTGGATATGCCTGCTGACTTGAACCGCTTGAGCGCTGAAGAACGCGGGTGTTATATGCATCAAATGTCTGGTTCAGATTGTTCTGCTCACGGGTTTGCAAGAGATATGTATATAATTGTTCCTTGATCTTGCGACGACGCTCAATCTCTGCATATTTCTTTGCTTTTGAAGGAGTCTTATCTATTTCTTGATTATTACGCTGGTTGTTTGCGTGCAACATCTGAACCTGTGTGTTGAGCATAGTCAGATGTGTATCGAGGGTTGTTAATATGCCTTTACGTTGTACTTCCATCTGCTTCATGATATCCCCAATCATTGGGTTGGATTCTGATGAGGCAGAAATTAGGTTGCTACGTTCGAGAACTAAACTGTTGTATTCGTTTACCTGTAGCTGAAGCGCTGGGTTGTTAATGCCCGCACTAAGTGGAAGGGGTTGGTCGTAGTCTTTTATCTTATTTATATAGTTACGGAAATACTGAGTGAGTGTAAGCTCATTTTCAAATGACAAACCTTGATCGTCATAATTGTATGAGCGTTGCATATAGCGCTGTCCCTCGTTTTCCAGATTGAGAGTGTGGTTTGATACCTGATAGCTGCTCATCTCATCCTCTACATCGTCAAGTTCTTTCTCCAAATCAACAAGACGAGCTTTTATGAATTGGTTGGTGGATTTGATAATCTGATTTCGGTCCTCTATCCATTGTTCGTTATAAACAGCAATAAGTGTGTTAAGAACATCATCTGCTCGTTCGATGTTCAAGTCTGTCAGAGAAAGGTCGATAACTGATGATCTTTCATCTGTGTTTGCAACGTACAAATTGCTTAGAAAATATGATGTTGCTTTTTCTATTGTGGTTTGTGTAACGGTTATTCTATCGTTTGCACGCCAATGGAATATTTGGGAAGGAAGAATTGTTATATAATATCCGAAAGGTGTTTTTATTGGTTTGTTGAATTCTCCTTTGTATTTTAGTTGACCATGCCCAGAGCTATATTTTTTATCCCATTTTATGATAAATTCTTTATCGTTTATGATTTTTACCTCAAATTCAGTATTGATTTTGTTTGAAGAAAATTTAGCAATAATAGGAAGGCTTGAACCATATAGCGCAGTATTGCGTAAGTGGCCTCTAACTTCATATTTTGTGTTGAGATTTAACTGTTTTACCACTTTTTCCATCAGATCAGGCTTGCGGAAGGCTATAATCTCATTGTTTAATGAAGTGCTCGGCATGATGCTCTTGCCATTTCTAAACCTAGTAAAGACGTTATCTATTGCTTCGGTCTCCTTGGCATCTTTGACAACAAGGGATGCACTACGTATATATGTTGGTTGGGTTATACGTATAAAAATAAAAGCAGCTGAGCATGTAATGGTTATGCAAAGAACGAACCAAAACCAGTTGCTTATACACAGACCAGGAATAGCAGAGAAATCAAAACTGCTACTACTATCCTGTTCATTGAGCATTTGTTTTGCTTTATTTTGGGCTTTATTCATAGTTTACTTAACAAAGAGATTTATGATTGAGTATAAAGTCATGCCAAGACCTGTGAGTCCTGTCCAGAATCCCCATGTCTGGAAGAGGTTACCATTAACTGTTGAGTTACGCTTGGTTTTATCGTTTGGCTCAATATATACAATGTCATTTTGATGGACATAGTATGCTGGAGAGTCATAGACATTCTGCATTTTGGTGAGGTCTATCTCATACTGACTGCGCACTCCATCTTCTTCGCGGATGACCAAGATATTTTTGCGAAGTGCGTTGATGTCAAGGTCGCCAATCTGGGCAAGGAGCTCAAAGAAAGTGAGACGATCCTTGTCTATGTTGATGCGTTTGCCACCACCTTCTCCAAGAATTGTAACATATAGACCTGTGTATTCAACTTTCACGATGGCATCATCAACAAGTTTACTGTTACGGAGTATGTTTGTGATGGTATCTGTGATTTCCTTACGGTCAAGACCTTCAAGTTTTAGTTTGCCAAGTACTGGGAAATCAATTTCACCTTTTTCATCAACTAAATATCCACTTTGACCGTTGCCTAATCCCATACTGCTCATGCTATTGCCACTATACATATTGAACTGCTGTGACAATTTTTCATTTCGAGACTTAACAAATATGCTCACTCGATCACCAGGTCGAACCTTGAATGGGGTCGAATTCCTGATTATTGCAGGGGCTGATGTTCCAGGTTGACGATCTTGGAAATATGCAATATCTTGAGGTGTGCCACATGAAACCATGAGCAATCCTAATAATATTATCTGGATGTATTTTTTCATAATTCAACAATTCTTAGGTGGCAAAATTAATAAAAAAAAACAATATCTGCAAATTATAGGGCTTGAAATTCGCGTTTATATGATATTATGAGAATGATATGCTCATTTTTCATGGAAAAGTTTGTAAATGTCATGGGAAATATGTAACTTTGCATTTGGAATATGTATCATTCCCTCGATTCTATTCGGGGCTGACTGGATTTGACAGCGGGACGAGATGGTACGTAAGCATGCAGAGTAACGGCTGTGAACTCTATAATCACTTCGGTCAGCAATTTAATTGGCGAAAACAACTACGCTCTCGCTGCTTAATCGAAGTATAGTAGATTAGCTTTATTCCCTTGCTAGGCGAGGGAACGGGACATCGCTCAGAGCCCAATCCTTGAGGCTGACTGGTTAATGCGGTGCAATAATATCAGGGATAGTCAACGGCTTGTCTCGTGTCGGTGATGAAACTTTAGAGAATAAGGCAACAGTTGGTGGCTTGGGTCTTGCTGTTGCACGAAAATGAAGGCCAAGATAAGCATGTAGAAAGCGTATGGTTTCCCCGTTTGGACGAGGGTTCGAATCCCTCCAGCTCCACTTGAATAAAAAGAGCGAACAATTAATTTGTTCGCTCTTTTTGTATATCAAATATATTTATTCGTTGTCGAGATTTGTTTCCTCAAGTGTGTATTGACTGCTGCCATCGAAACAATGTGTGCAGACCATATCCTTTGGAAGCCCGATAGCATCAATGAGTGTTTCTAACTTTGTGAACTTCAATGAAGTAAGTCCGAAACGATCCTGAATTATGCTGACCATCTTCTTATACTGAGGTGAATCGGTTGTTGCATAAATCTTGAGAATCTCAGGATCCTGTGCCTTGTCCTCGCCTTCAAGTTCTGCGATGATACGACGTGTTATCAATTCCATCTCGCTCTTTGAAGATGTGAAGTTGATGAACTGACAACCGTAAACCAATGGTGGGCAAGCGATACGCATGTGAACTTCCTTTGCTCCAGATTCAAAAAGACACTTGGTGTTGTCTCTAAGCTGAGTACCACGAACGATACTATCATCACAGAAAAGAACCTTCTTGTCCTTGAGTACAGCCTTGTTCTGAATGAGCTTCATCTTAGCCACAAGATTACGCATACTCTGGTTGGCTGGTGTGAATGAACGTGGCCAAGTTGGAGTATATTTGCTGATAGCACGCATATATGGGCAACCATGACCTGCTGCATAACCGATAGCCATACCAATACCAGAATCAGGAATACCACAAGCACAATCTACCTGTGTATCATCCTCCTTACCCATTGCGTAACCAGTTGCATTACGTACGTCCTCGGTATTGCGATTCTCATAGTCAGATGTAGGGAAACCATAGTAAACCCAGAGGAAAGAGCAAATCTGCATTTTCTTATTAGGCTTACGCAGTTGTTCTATACCGTTGGCTGTTATGCGTACAATCTCACCAGGACCAAGGAAACGTTCTGTTTCGTAGCCGAGGTTAGGGAAGGCTGTCGTTTCTGATGTAACAGCCCAAGCTCCGTCCTTCTTACCTATAATAATAGGTGTACGTCCCCAAGAGTCACGAGCTGCAATAATGCCATTTTCTGTGAGAAGGAGCATTGTGCAAGAACCTTTAACCTCGCGGAATACATTCTCGATACCATCAACAAAATCCTTGCCCTTAACGATGAGAAGACCTACAAGCTCTGTCTGGTTTATCTTGCCAGAAGAGAACTCTGACAAGTGCATATTCTGTTCGAGAAGAGTATCTGCAATCTGCTCCATGTTGTTAATCTTTGCAACTGTGCAGATAGCGAAGCGACCAAGATGGGAGTTAAAGAGAAGTGGCTGGGCATCCGTGTCGCTGATGATACCTATGCCTGCATTACCCTCAAATTCATCAAGTTCCTTCTCGAACTTGGTGCGGAAATACGTATTTTCCAGATGATGGATACTGCGTTTGAAACCTTTCTCTTCAGAGAATGTTGCCATACCACCACGGCGAGTGCCAAGGTGGGAGTTGTAGTCTGTTCCGTAGAACACATCAGTAATGCAACTTGATGTGCCTATGGCACCAAAAAATCCAGCCATTTTTGTTATCTAAATAAGAAGTTCAAAATTTTGAGTGCACGAGTGCGTACGATGCAAATAGTAGGTGTCTGCCATAGAGGCTGGCGTACGTCTCTGATTTGCGAGTGCAAAAGTACTAAAAATCCTCGGAATATACAATATAAAGACGGCATTTTTTCTATTCTTCTTCCGAAGTTTCGTCTGTAAGAAGTAAATCCTCGTCAGTTTTCTTCAGTTTGTACTTCCGTTTTGGGTTTTCCTGTGCACCAAACTTCAAAAGTCTAGAGGCTGCAACTTCAATACTCTTTCCTGAAGGGCCGCTTATGTTTTTAAGTTCTGTAAATGCTTCTTGGGTTTTGTTCAGTTGTTTTTCTACCTCAAGGAAACGTTCATAGAATCTTTGCACACGTTCCACAATCGTATTTGCGGTCTTCATCATTTCCTCCTGATTCTCTATCTGCCGAACCTGCTTCCAAGTCATCTCCAGAACTCGAAGCAACGAGTATAAATTTTGGCTGCCTGTAATGATTACGCCCTTGTCGTATGCATCTTTCCATAGGGTAGGGGCGTTGCTGAGAGCCAACTGAAGTGCACTTTCCGAGAAAACATACATAAGTACGAAATCCAGTTTCCTTCTACCTTCTTTTATATATGCACTATAATTCTTGCGAGAAAGTTCAATAACATGCTGTCTTACAGAGGTAATATGTCGTGTTAAGGCTTCCTGACGCTGTTCGTCGGTCTCTGCGTTGTGATAATCCTCAAATGCTTTGAACGACATCTTTGAGTCTATAATAACATCACGCTTATCTGGGAAATGCAGAATAACATCAGGAATCATACGCTTACCTTCCTCTTCGTCATAGATAGTTCGACCACACGAATCTTTCATAGTCGTCTGCTCCTCGAACTGCAATCCCTCTTCAAGTCCCATATCCTCAAGAAGTTGCTTAAGACGAAGTTCCCCGAAGTTTCCTTGTGTCTTATTCTCGCCAGTTAATGCCTGAGCCAGTTTGTCTGCACGCTCACCAGCCTCCTTGCTCTGCTGAATGCTTGTCTTGATCGTGGCATCAAGTCTCACCATAGTCTCAGAATGCTCACGACCACTTTTCTCCACAGCCTCTTTCATCTGCGATATGCCTTCTTTCAGAGGATTTAGAATAGCACTAAGTTGCTCTTTGTTCTGTGCGGAAAGCTGTTCTGAACGCTCCTTAAGAATCTTCTCAGAAGTAGTATTGATTTGTTCTTTCAGAAGAGCCATTTGCTGATCTTGCTGAATTTTATGCTGTTGCTTTAGCTGCTCAATCTGCATGGAATGCTGCTCTTTCAGTTCGTTTACCTGAAAGGCATTCTGATCCATAATACCGGCTATC
Source organism: uncultured Prevotellaceae bacterium (assembly GCA_946411565.1). GTDB lineage: Bacteria > Bacteroidota > Bacteroidia > Bacteroidales > Bacteroidaceae > Prevotella. The sequence continues at coordinate 32,079 of CAMKEM010000018.1, forward strand.
TGTTTGTCAAACTGACTCTTAATCTCCGAAATCTGTGCTGCTTGTTGTTTCTTTACTTCATCCAATTGAAGCATAAGTCCCTCAGCCTTCGCCTTTTCCACATCGCGCGAAGCCTGAATCTCATTGTTCTTGTTCTTTGCGATGAGATACCCGATGATGCAACCAACTGCTAATCCAATAATGATGTAAACAATTTCCATTAAAGCAAAATTTTTTCTTGAGTACAAAGTTACAACTATTCTTCCGATTACACAAGAAAAAACAGTTTTTTTCGTTTCTTGAATATATGACAATAGAAGAACATCCTTTGCAACCTTTTCTTCCTGCCAAAGGAAGAGTATTGTTTCTTGGCAGTTTCCCTCCGCCGAAAGCTCGTTGGAGTATGGAATGGTTCTATCCTAATTGGATAAACGATTTCTGGAGGATTCAAGGTCTTCTTCATTTCAACGACAAGACGTATTTTGAAGTGAAGGGAGAAAAACGCTTTGATAAAGAGCGTATTGTGTCTTTCTGCGAAGAAAAGGGAATGGCATTCTTTGATACAGCAAGAAAGGTATGCCGATTGAAGGATAATGCTTCTGACAACTTCCTTGAGATACTTGAGCCTACAGATGTCTTTGCTTTGCTTGAGCAGATGCCTTCTTGCTCTATGGTCGTTACAACTGGTGGAAAGGCGAGCGAAGAAATTTGTGGCTATTTCAAGTCACGAGGCATTATGGTTGATATTCCGAAAGTAGGGGAGAGCGTAAGCATTAATTCCAATCTATGGAACGGCACTTGGTGGAGAATGCCAAGCACTTCAAGAGCTTATCCGATGAAATTAGAGAAGAAAGCAGAATACTATAAATTACTATCTCTATAGTAAGTTCTTCCCCTCCTTATTCTATATAGAATATAACCAAACTCGGTGTAAGTCCCATCTAAGTCCCATTATAGATAGGAGCTTCACCGAGTTTGGTTCGGAGGAAGAAGGGACTTGCAACGGATCTGCAACGGAGGTACAACGGACTTACATCAAAGATAAAAGCCATCCCGAACGAGATGGCTTTTTCACTATAATTACATTTCAACGAGGATTCTGAAAACCTTGCCTGGATTCTTACTCCACCATTGCATGGTTTCGAGGCATTCCTCTGGCTTAACGACTTTCGTGATGAGTTTTTCTGTTGGGCAAGTACCGCGCTCCAGATAGTGAATAACAGCACGGAAATCACTTGGATTTGCGTTACGAGAACCGCGGATGTCAAGCTCCTTCTGTACGAAATACTTTGTCTGAAAACTAACCTCAGACTTGGCATAGCCGATGCAAACTACACGTCCTGTGAAAGCAACCTCATTTACTGCGAGATTGTATGTGATAGGACTACCTACCGCCTCGATGATTACGTCAGGACCAAATCCGTTTGTTATATCCTGAAGGCGCTGATGAACATCCTCTGTCATAGTGTTGATTGCGTAAGCAGCACCCATCTCCTTTGCAAGAGTGAGCTTCTCATCGTCAATATCAGCAGCAATTACGGTAGCACCACGAGTTACCGCACGAACGATAGCACCCATACCAACCATACCGCAACCGATAACCACAACAACATCAATATCAGTTACCTGACCGCGATCTACTGCGTGGAAACCTACTGACATAGGCTCAATCAAAGCGCAAGTCTTTGGATCAAGATTTCCTGCTGGGATAATCTTTTCCCAAGGCAACGTGATGAACTCACGCATAGCTCCATTACGCTGAACGCCAAGGGTTTCGTTATGCTGACAAGCATTCACTCTACCATTACGACAAGAAGCGCACTTGCCGCAATTTGTGTAAGGATTGCAAGTAACAACCATTCCTGGTTTGAGATACTCAGGAACACCAGCTCCAACAGCCTCAATAACAGCACCAACCTCGTGACCTGGAATCACAGGATTAAGAGCCATTGTGTTTCTACCCATGAACGTGTTGATGTCTGATCCGCAGAATCCAACGTAAACCAACTTGAGGAGAACCTCACCAGCCTGTGGCTGTTGTGGCTTCTCCAAGTTGATAATCTGCAGTTCCTGATTGTGTGAAATCTGAATTGCTTTCATTTTTTTTATTTAACTCTTTAACCTAAAACCATTCTTCTATTCTTTCAATTTACCACCTTATTCTGACATATTCTTTATATAAGGTAGTTCTGGCAATTCTCCAAAACCGTAGAATGCCTTTGCATTACCACCAAGGAATGCTGTCTTTTCTGCCATAGTCATCTCGTTGCTCTTGAGAATGAAATCGTAAGACATACGATAGGTGATAGCTGTAATAGTGCGAGGATAGTCAGAGCCCCACATCAGTTTATCCATACCTACAAGATCGGCAGCCTCACGAATAGATTTGACTGCAGAAGGGAATGGGTAGAACTCGCTATTGTATAGCCAAGTAATACCTCCAGACTCCACCATCACGTTCTTACCGCAATTAGCCAGTTTCACCTGACTGCGGAAAGAAGGTGTCGTTACCATTCCGAAATGTCCTATTGCAACTTTCAGTTCTGGGCATTCCTTGATTACCTCTGCCATTTCCGCTATCTGCTTCTCATCATCAGCAAGGCACATTGAGAGTATCATCTTCTTCTCTTCCATAGCCTTGAACATAGGCATACGCTCGATAAGCGATCCTTTGATTCTATGTCCTGGGATAGCGATGCCGCGGAAATTCTTGCTCAAGGCATTTACCTGCTGGGCAAGATCGTCCTTCGTGTTAATATCGGTCAGCATACCCATGCAGAAGAACCTGTCTGGATATTGATTCTGCACTATAGCGAGATAGTCATTCTGATTGCCGTCGATAATCTCCTGAACAACAACGGCTGCACCAACCTGAGCATAATCCATATTTGAAAGGAATACCTCGGCTGTGTTCTTGCCGTCAATCATAAAAGGAGGAAGCATCTGTCGCTCTTCGCCAAAGAACTCCGAGCGTGAAGGATTGCTTTTCAACGAACGTATTGGCTGTCCGTCAACAACCGTATTCTGATTTAGCCACAAATGGCTGTGAGCATCAATTATTTGCATAATCTACTATACTCTTTACCCCTTCTATTTTATACTTATTAGGAATTCTTCCACCTTACTCTCATCTGATCTCCGATGATTTCCTGAACCTCCTTTACGAGATTCCAGTCTATTGGAGCTTCTGCATATTCAATGTTCTTCTTCACATTATCAGGATTTGCAGAAGAGAATAGGGTAGTGGCAATACGAGGATTGCTGATAGCATACTGAATGGCAAGTTTCTCAATTGGATAGCCCTTTGCCGCACAATGTTGAACTGCCTTCTGGCAAGCCTCTACGAGTGATTTTGGAGCAGGATGCCAATCAGGTACACCACGAGATGAGAGCAAGCCCATAGAAAGAGGTGAGGCATTAATGATACCTACGTTATGCTGCTCAAAGAAATCGAAATACTCATTAAGCAATTCGTCATTCAGACTATAATGACAGAAACAGAGAGTTGCCTCCACAGTACCAGCAGGCACATTCTCAATCACCCATTTGATATTCTCTGGCTGAAGGTCTGTGATGCCCACATGACCAACAACACCCTTCTTCTTCAGCTCTACGAGTGCAGGAAGAGTCTCTTCTGCAACCTTCTGCAAACCGCCAGGGAGAGAAGCCTGAAACTCGATGTCGTGAACATTAATAAGGTCTATATACTCAATGTTTAGACGCTCCATACTCTCATAAACGCTATCTGTAACGCGCTTTGCTGAATAGTCCCAAGTGTTCACGCCATCCTTGCCATAACGTCCCACCTTTGTTGAAAGGTAATACTTATCGCGAGGAATTTCCTTGAGAGCCTTTCCCAGTACGGTCTCTGCCTTATAGTGACCATAGTATGGAGAAACGTCTATGAAGTTCATACCACCTTCAACGGCAGTAAACACAGCATTTATTGCTTCAGATTCCTTGATGTTGCGGAACACGCCGCCAAGTGAAGATGCACCGAATGAAAGGGCTGAAACCTTCATTCCTGTTTTTCCGATTTCGTTGTATTGCATAAAGAGAATTAACTATAATATTTATTGGTATATGGTCTAAGGACTAAGGCTTATAGAGTGCGAACTTTGACTTTTGGACTTTGACCTTATTTCCGACTGCAAAGTTACGAACATTTGTGATAATAGCCATATATTTTTCCGCCAAAAGATAGGATAAAACCGACGTAAAGAGCGAGAAATGTAATATGTAATAGCATTTTCCCGATAATTATTTGGATAATTCACGTTTTTTTATTTACTTTGCAACACTAAACAATATTAAAACGTAAATATAGACGGTAAATTAGACTAATGCATAACTCTATAGACGAGTTACATATTTTCACTCTAAATGTCGGGTTTGCACATCACGATGCAGATTGGAACTGGCAGAATGTGCGAAGTCCTTTCGCACGCCTCTACTATGTTACCGAGGGCGAGGCTCAGGTTGATATAGAAGGAGTTATCCACACTCTTACCCCTGGGCATCTCTATTTCATTCCTGCCTTTACCAAGCATACTAATATATGTAAAGGTATATTTGCCCACTATTATCTTCATCTGTATGAAGAGGCGGCAACATCTATGCTTGATGAATGGAAATTCCCTGTAGAATTGCCTGCAACATCAACCGACTTGCATCTTTTCCAACGAATGTGCGAGTTGTTTCCTGATTGTGCCTTGCCTGCGTCAAATCCAACGACATACGACAATCATCAGACGTTAGCCCAGAATCTCCATAGCAATCTCATGCGTCCGTTGGGAGAAAAGATGGAGTCAAGAGGCATCGTGTTTCTCCTGATGTCACGTTTCGTCTCGGCTGCTACGCCGAAGTCGCTCGTTAAGGATGACCGTATAAGTAATGCAATCGCCTATATCAGAAGCAATATTAGCGGACGTATCGAAATCAGCAAATTGGCTGATATGGCTTGTATGTCGAAGGATCATTTCACTCGTATGTTCCGAAAGGAAACAGGTGAGACTCCAAACCAATACATAATCCTTCGAAAGATGGAGAAGGCGGAACTCCTGATAGTTACAACTGAGATGTCTGTCAAATCCATAGCAAATGCCTTGGGATACGACGATTCTTCATATTTCAATCGGCTCTTCCGAAAGCAGACAGGAGTTACTCCTCAGCAGTATCGCGAGAGCCAGATGTAAAACTCTAATTCAAGTGAATAGTGAAAAGTGAATAGTGAATAATTTAAGTTACACAAACTCCTAATCACTAACCCCTAAATTCTAAAAAATAAATGAACGAAGTAAAAACTAAACTCGTAGAACGTAAGAATCTCATTACGTTCATTCTCATCACCTCACTCTTCTCGTTGTGGGGCTTCGCTAACGACATTACAAACCCTATGGTGGCTGCATTCCAAACCATAATGGAGCTATCTGCTTCAAAGGCTTCTATGGTACAGTTTGCTTTCTATGGCGGCTATGCCACGATGGCAATCCCAGCAGCCCTCTTCATAAAGAAATACAGCTATAAGGCAGGCATACTTGTAGGACTCGCCCTTTACGCAATAGGCGCATTCATGTTCATACCTGCAGCCGAATACCAGATGTTCAGTTTCTTCTGCATCTCGCTCTATGTGCTTACCTTCGGACTCGCATTCCTCGAAACTACAGCCAATCCTTACATCCTCTCTCTTGGTGCTCCTGAGAATGCCACTCGTCGTCTCAATCTCGCGCAGGCATTCAATCCTATGGGCTCTCTCTGCGGAATGTTCATAGCAAGCAACGTGGTCCTTGCATCTCTCGATAGTGATACTGAGGCGGTTCGTGCCGTTGGATTCTCTACTCTCGATCAGGCAACTAAGGATACCATTCGTCTTCACGACCTTGCAGTAATTCGTGATCCTTATGTAGCCCTCGGATGTGTCGTTGCCCTCGTCTTTGTTATCATAGCAATCTTTGTGAAGAAGGATAAGAAGGAGGAATGCGAAGAGCCAAAGGCTATGGATTCACTTCGTCGTCTGGCTGCTAATCCTTGCTATCGTGAGGGCGTTATCGCGCAGATGTTCTATGTAGCTGCACAGATTATGTGCTGGACTTTCATCATCCAGTATGCTGACCGTCTTGGTATCGATAAATCAACTGCACAGAAGTATAACATCGTGGCTATGAGTATGTTCCTGTGTAGTAGATTCATCAGCACTTTCCTGATGAAATATGTAAATGGAAGTCGTTTGTTGATGATATTTGCCATTTGTGCTATGTGTACAACGGCTGGAACAATCCTCATCGATGGTATGGGCGGTCTTTATTGCCTTGTTGCAACCTCAGCATTCATGAGCCTTATGTTCCCTACAATCTATGGCATAGCCCTCGAAGGCGTTGACAAGGACAAAACTCTCGGAGCAGCCTTCCTCGTAATGGCAATCGTAGGAGGAGCCTTGATGCCACCTATGCAGGGAGCGATAATCGACCTCGGAACGGTAGCAGGAATGGCATCTGTAAATGCCTCTTTCATCCTTCCGTTCATCTGTTTCTGTATCATAGCGATTTATGGTTATAGATCAATTAAGCCAATAGTTATCAAAAAATAATAAATAATAGTTATCAAGAAAAACTAATACTATCTACGTTATCCGGTTACGTAAGACTAAATCTTTAGCCCTCGATGCGTGCTGCATCGAGGGCTCTTGGTATAATTGAAAATTGAGAATTGATAATTGAAAATTAAAAGTTGCCCTCTAACCTCTCCCCTCTAACCTCTAACCTCCTAACCCAGAAGTGAAGCTTGCGAAACTTCACTTATATTTTCTTAAAGTCCAGACATTTCTCGCCTCTCTTATGCTTGAAGTATATTGTAGCATAGATAACGAGAGCTACGGTTATTATTCTGCCGATGTTCGTTGCCAAGTTTCCTGCGGCTCCATATCCTTCTTCTCCAACAGGGAACATTATCCATGCAACATCCATAAAGGCGTGTAGGGACATAGGAATCCATAGCCTGTAGTTCCATTCCACATACATCCAACTGAACAATATGCCACCTGTGCCTGTCACGAGAACTGCCAACAAAGTAGATACGACATCGTGTCCTTGATACAGATGTAGAAATCCGAAAATCAGCGAGGAGATGAGCGTTGCAGAAAGGAATCCCCAACGGCAGTTGCGGAATAGCTGACCGAAAAGATATCCGCGGAATACCAATTCCTCAAATATTCCTGCCACGAAGCAAATTCCGATCTTATCCCAGTTCACATACAATTCTCCGCAAATGGCATTTACGACAAACATCGGTATTGTGAAAAGGAAGCCGATGGTGATGCTCTGGAAGAAACGCTTGTCTGATAATCCCAGTTCGCTCCATATCTTTTGTGGCTTATGTATGAGTAGCATGATGAGGATCATAGGTACCAGTACGATAAGCCAATGGCAGGTCATCCATAATGAATCTGAAAAATCCAGACAATCGGGAATGATAGTTGCGATTGTTGAATGTTTCTGACCGTCTTTGCCAGGAATAATCCTAAGGCGAAGTATGTGATAAATAATTATACCTGATATTATCAGCAGGCTTTTTACCTTGTTTGATTTCATTTGTCTTCTATGTATTTAATTTTTTTCAAATGCGTGATTTTGCACTACCTTTTTTTCCAAATGCAAAGTTACCTAAAAAATATCAAAACTCCAAATAAAATGTGACTAATGCGTGACATTTAGCGTTGTCACATCATTGTCACGCCGTTTTCTTGCGGATATTGGCTTTTTTTCATATCTTTGCACTCGGAAATGGTTGATGGGTGTTGGGTGTTAGGTATGGTGTTTTGTCCCGCAAAATGAGTTGTTCGTCCCAACTTCTTGCTGGTATTGACTATTTTTCATATCTTTGCACTCGAATTATTTATAACAAATGTAAATCTGATTAAGTATGGAAAAGGAAATGCGTTTTTGCCAGAGTTGCGGAATGCCTCTGACTGATGAAATCCTCGGCACTAATGCCGATGGCTCAAAGAATGAAGAATATTGTATATACTGCTTCAAGGATGGAGCCTTCACGGGTGACTTCACTATGGAAGAGATGATTGAGTTCTGTTCTCAGTTTGTGGAGCAGTATAATAAGGATAGTGGTCAGAACCTTACCAAGGAGGAGTACAAGGCTATGCTCCGTCAGTATTATCCTAATCTCAAGCGTTGGAGCACACCTACTGATCAGCTTCCTCATGCCAATTCTCCTCTCAAGCAGAAATTCATAGACGAGGTGAATGCTCTCAACATTCCTGATATGCCTGTAATTGACAATCTCTTCGTGCTTCAGGGCTCTTTCATCAACCTTGAATATAAGATGAATGGCAATACGTTCTCTATTCTTGACAAGGAAAAGTCATATTGGGGTACTCAAGTTGAGAAGCAGAACTCCGATGGCAGATGCTACGGCATAGCTTGCGACGAGAAGTACATTCTTGTGTCTGAATACGGCAAGGATGGGGCAGATGCAGAGGTCGTCGTACTCAAGCGCAGATAATGTCGGAGAACTGGAGCATATACGCAGATTGGAATCCGTGGCATGGATGCACGAAGATAAGTCCAGGATGCAGGTATTGCTATGTATATCGTCAGGATGAGATGTACGGTAGTGATACTTCGAGCAACCTGTGCCGCAAGACAGCCGCTTTCAATCTCCCCCTCAAGCGCAAGCGTGACAAGACATGGAAAATAGAGAGCGGTAAGGTCGTTTTCACGTGCTTCACCTCCGATTTCCTTCTGAAAGATGCTGATCCCTGGCGAGCCGAGTGCTGGAAGATGATGAAGATAAGGAAAGACCTGTGGTTCTACTTCTTCACCAAGCGCATAGACCGTTTCATGGAATGCGTTCCCGATGACTGGGGCGACGGATATGATAATGTGCTCGTGGGATGTACCGTTGAGAATCAGAGTATGGCAGACTATCGCCTTCCTGTCTTTCGGTCGTTGCCCATAAAGCATAAGAGCATCATCGTTGCGCCGATGATAGAAGCGGTGGATCTCTCCGCCTATCTTGACGATACGATAGAGGAGGTGGCGGTAAGTGGAGAGTCGGGTGTGTATGCCCGTCCTTGCCATTATGATTGGATTCTCGCAGTTAGGGAACAATGTGTTGCGCATGACATTCCCTTCCGTTTCCACCAGACAGGTGCCTATTTCTTCAAGGATGGCAGGATGTATCGCGTTCCACGCCGCTTTCAGCTCTCTCAGGCTCACAAGGCGAACATAGACTATCGAATAGATGAGTATATGGTGCCTGAAAAGATTAAATTTGAATGGAAAGAAGATGATTATCACGAATAGGCTTTATGCCTATTCAATTAACAATTAATAATTAACAATTAACATGCCTCTCACTCGCACATGAGCGATAAAAGGTAACTTCTCCCTCGCCCTACGGGAGAGGGTGTCACAAAGTGACGGGTGAGAAGCCTCACATTTACTTATGATCACAATCCGTACAGCAACTGTGGCAGATGCAGAGAAACTTCTCGCAATCTATGCGCCATACGTAGAGAATACAGCAATCACGTTTGAATATACAGTTCCTTCCGTTGAGGAGTTCGCAGATAGAATCAAGAACACCCTTGCGAAATATCCTTATCTCGTGGCAGAGAAGGACGGGGAGATTCTTGGCTATGTGTATGCCAGCACCTTCAAGCCTCGAAGTGCCTATCGCCATTGCGTAGAGACGAGCATATACGTATCTCGTGAGGCTCATGGACAAGGCGTTGGAACCAAGCTGTACGAGGCTCTTGAAGAGGAACTGAAGAACAGGGGTATCATAAACCTTAATGCCTGCATAGCTTGGATAGATACTCCAAACTCGCATCTTACCCACCAAAGTCCTGGATTCCATTCAAAGCTGGGCTATACGCGTGTGGCGCATTTCCACCGCTGTGGCTATAAGTTCGATGAATGGTATGACATGATTTGGATGGAGAAACTCCTTGATGTAAAATACTTCAAGTGATTTAACTTGTAAGAAGTGAAAGGAGTACAAGTAATTCCGCTCCTAAAGTCGCTTAAGTAGTACAAGACGATAGATTTAAGTGTTAAATACAATCGTCTTGACCTCCTTTTACACCTTCGAAACTTCAATAATTATGCAGACAGAAAGATTATTACTTCGTCGTTGGGAAGATGCTGATGCAGAGGCTCTTTTCAAGTATGCCTCTGATCCCGATGTGGGAACTCGTGCCGGATGGCCTCCTCATAAATCCCTTGAGGATAGTCTGACGGTTATTAGGGAGATATTCCAAAGTGACACCATGTGGGCTATTGTGCTCAAGGAAACCAACGAGCCTATTGGCAGTATAGGCTATCTCACGCAAGCGCAGAGTAACATCCCGATAGGGGAGAATGACTGTGAGGTCGGCTATTGGGTTGCAAAGCCATATTGGAATCAAGGCATCTGCACGGAGGCTTTGCGTCTTTTGCTCGACTATTGCCAGAACGAGAAGCATTTCGATAATATCTGGGCAGATTATTTCACTAAGAATCCCGCCTCTGGTCGTGTGATGCAGAAATGCGGTTTCGAGGATACTGGTAAGCTCCACCAATGCCCCCATCTCGTTGGAGGTGATAAGGATATGGTAAGAATCTATAAGCTAATGTCGAAAAGCAAACAGCAAGCTGTTTTAAACTGACAATAATTACCAATCTTACCAATCTTAGTCCAATAAGAAAGGTTCGCTTACGCGAATCCTGAATAAAATTTACTCCCAATTTACTTTCTGAAAACATTTCGGGGCGCAAGCCACGTTTCTTATTGGTTGAAGATTGGTAAGATTGGTAATTTTTGTCAGTTCAGCATCGGAGATGCGTTTATTTCGAATTTGTCGAATTTATGTTAAACTAACGAAATAGGATTATGAAAAAGTACAGATACATCAAGAGCAACGCCTTTACTTCCGGGGCTTCATTAGGCAACCCTGCCGCTGCTCTTATTACAGAAGATGAGTGTCTTACGCCAGAACAGATGCAACAGATTGCAGCCGAGCACAAGGGCTTCGTTATGGAAACCGTCTTTTGGCTTCCATCAGAAACGGCAGCTTGCAAGCTCACTTACTATTCGTCTGAGTGTGAGGTAGATTTCTGTGGTCACGGAACTATCGCAACCATGTATTCGCTTATCAAGGATGATACTTCGCTTCGTGACAAGAAAGTACTTTCTGTTGAAACCAACAAGAAGGGCGTGATAAGCGTGTATAATGAAATTGATACCGAGGATGCTGTCTATATCGAAGCCCCTTCGCCTATCGAGCATCCTATGAACATTTCCATAGACGACATCGAGCGCATACTCACTCTTCGCAAAGGAAGCTCCCTCCCTACGGGGGAGGGCGGGGGGAGAGGCCGCAGACCGATAAGAATCATAGATGCAGGACTCAGAACCCTCATCGTGCCTGTCACTCTTTTTGAGGACGAGGTGTCTGTCTATCCTGATGAGGCTTCTTTGAAGGTTTTCTGCGAAAGTAACGATATTGATATCATCCTCGTCTATTCCCTTCAGGTAGAGAATCCTTCAAATTTTGCCCATACCCGTGTCTTTGCTCCGAAGTTCGGTTATCTCGAAGATCCTGCAACTGGTTCGGGAAATAGTGCCTTTGCCAACTATCTCTTGTCTGAGAATATGTGGGACGGCTCTCCTATCACAATTGAGCAAGGCGGTAACGACCGTATCTTTAATGCCGTTAAGCTCAAGACTCTCAACGGAAAGGTTCTTTTCGGAGGACGCGCCACTAAGAAGATTGAAGGCTATTATTTTGTATAACGTGAATTCGATGAATTCGAAATAAACGCATCTCCGATGCTGAACTGACAAAAATTGCCAATCTTAGTCCAATAAGAAACGTGGCTTGCGCGAATTAAGGAAAGGACTCCGCGTATCGCCTGAGTTTTGCGAAGAAATTGGGAGTAAATTATATCAGTAAATTTTATTCAGGATTCGCGTAGCACCTGAGCCTTGCGAAGAAAATTAATTTACTGGCCTAATTTATTTATAATTTACTTTCTAAAAATATTTCAGGGCGCAAGCCCGATTTCTTATTGGTTGAAGATTGGTAAGATTGGATTCTTGTCAGTAAAAAAACAGCTTGCTGTTTGTCATATAGGCGATAAAACGAAAGGCAGATATCATTATGATACCTGCCTCTTGTATTTTTTTTCGAGAGTCCCCTCTTTATTTCTTTTCAGTAAAATAGTAGGTGTGATGTTCGTTGAAAGTCGCATTATGTACTTCAACCAAAACCAATTGATTATTCTTGTTGAATGAAACTGAGACTACACCATCTTCATCCCATTCTCCTTCCCAAGCATAGTATAAAGTGTCTTTCTTCTCGTTCTTCCACTTCCATTGGGCAACACCGAGAGTTCCATCATCATATTTTACGAGGTATGAACCTGACGTCGTGAAAATAAATTCTTCACAAGATTCATGTTCGTGTGTTTTTTCACCATATAAAGAATCAACGGCAACTCTAAGTTTGGCACTCTTGGTAGATGTTCTGTTAAGTACAACAGTATCGCCCTTTGTGCATACCAAATTAATGCTGTCGCATTTCCAAGTGCGGCACAGCTTTGTGGTGATGTCAGATTTCTCGATCTTCTCTGTTGGCTGAGCGCTGAGAGTATAGGCTTTCTTGCCTGTTTGCTGAATCTGGAGCGAAACGTTTACGTCCTCCTTCTTCACTACGGTTATAGTACCGAAGCCTTCGAGAGTATATACGTCGCCGTTCTTTGTGTATTTGCCGTGGATGTACTCGTAATCATCGTCCTCGCTTCGTGTAATGCTTTTGTAGCTCTTGCCCTTAAAGAACTTTCCGAAACCTTTCGCAGCAGACTTTCCTTTCTTGGTAATGACATACATACCGCTCTCTGTGAACTCGATAGAGGCGATGTCGCTTGTACCTTTGATTTCATAGCGTACAGCATCTTCGGAATACTTAGGAGTTGTGATAACTGGCTCTTCATCATCATCGTCGTCACCACATGATGTGAATGTAAAGCTGAATACAGATAGCATGATCATGCTAAGCGCGATTAACGCATTCTTCTTCATGAGTTTGTTTTTGTTTTTTATTATTGTTTTATGATGTGATACGGGATTAAATCTATCAATCCCGGTTGCAAAGGTATAACATAAATATGAAACATAATTTGTTTTTTGTATTATTTAACAATTGCGGTTAATAATTAATAATCGGTAATCGCCAATTAGCAATTTACAATTAATAATTAACGTGAATTCGATGAAATAAAGGGAAGCGGATTTATCCGATTTATCTGAAGAGATTAATGCGCCAGCTATCAGATACATCGGATAAATCCGTTTCCCTTATTATTTTTTCAGTATAATCGCAAGAAATAGTTTATATGAAGATTCGTCGAACTCATGTTAAAATAAAAACAGCTTGCTGTTTGTCATATAGGCAATTCATCAAATTTGCGTTAATTAGCAATTATCATCCCCTTTCGCCTCCCAAAAACGCACGAATGCCCACGAAGCAAAAAAGCGTGTAAGCGCCCACCTTTGTGATTGAAAATGAGGACATATCTATATAAAAAAAGGAAATATGAAAAAAGAATGCTTTTGAATAATTTCGCAAAGAAACATAAAAAATTATAGAAAATTGGAAAAAATACACAGTTTTCTGCGCTTTTTCGGGAAAAATGCTCAAAAAACTTAGAAAAAAGTTTAATTTTTTTGGAGGATTCATTAATTTTGTGTACTTTTGCAACGTTTTTCGATAACGGCTCTTAACATAGAACAACTAATATTACATAAGTATTCATAACGCATCGATTTTTTGATGTTAAAGCGAAGACGGATTTGATAAAATAACTCAAGTCGGTAATTGAAGGTCGGGAAAGAGTTGTTTGGTATATTATTGAATGTTAATTAAAAGTAAAACTAAAAAGAGAAATTATGAAAAAGTATGAAAGTCCTGTTATGAAGCTCCATCAGCTCAAGGCAGGCAGAATTTTGCAGAGTTCAGTTAAGCCAGTTCATGCAGGTGGTGCATCTACTCAGAGCTATGAGGACGCAGGTTTTAACGGAGATGATCTTTTCGAAGATTAATCAGAGTAGGGAACGATAAAAATTGATAATAGACGATATGAAAGCATTCAAACTTCTTTCAAATACAGCCCTCGTATTTTCATTGGCTCTTTTAGCTTCTTGTTCTTCTAACGATGACATTGAGCCAGCATCTAATAAGGTTATTGAGTTCACAGCAAATCTTGATAAGGGAACAGCTGCTGACGAGGCTACACGTGCAACTCTCGAAAGCAACAACGACGTACATTGGGATCTTGGCGACAAGCTCTACGTGTTCTGCGACAACTACGAGAAGCCAAATCTGTTCAGCATAACCCCATCTTCTATTAATGGTGCATCAGCTAAGTTCACAAGCTTTGAGGACGAGCTTCCTGGCTCATTCAATCCAGACGAGTTCTACTATGCTTTGTTCCCATTCGGAGCTGCAACATTCGACATCAGCACATCAAAGATCACTTCTGTATTGCCTCCAAGTCAGGTTGTAACAAAGGGTTATACATACGATAAGGATGGCTTGATCATGATTGCATGTGCTGATAGCTACGACAGGGTTTTCAACTTCAAGAATGTACCTGCGCTCCTTAAGGTAAGCGTAAGCAATAATGGTGAAGGCAAGGTTAAGTATATCGAGGTTGTTTCTAAGAACTCAGCTAACCGCCTCTCTGGTAACTTCCGCGCTACAGTTAGCTATGGTTCTGATGAGTTGAAGCTCGAGGCTATTTCTGATGCAGCTGTCAAGCATACCGTAAAGCTTGAGATTCCTGCAAGTGCAGAAAAGCAGGATTTCCTTATTGCTGCACTTCCTGGTGTTCTCAACAACGGTTACACTCTCAAGTTTGAGGATGCTAAGGGCAACGTACTTCGTGAGCGTACCACCAAGAAGGGCGTATCTGTTGAGTTGGAAAGCTCAAAGATCTATAAATTCGGTAGCTGCGATGTAGCTAAAGATATTCCTACTGAAGAATAAGCGAACGTAAGTTCAACTAAATATAGGGAAACGGATTTATCTGTTTTATCTGAAAAGCGTGCGGAAATCTCCCTGCGTAATCTATCAGATACATCAGACAAATCCGTTTCTCTTTTTTGTTTCTTGCAGTTGCGTTATTGATAGCTTCACACGAATTTTTATAATAAAAACGCAGAGGCGCAAAGCCGCAGAGTTTTTCTTTTTACGAACACGGAATGCACTAAAGAAACGAAATTTTTCGTTAGTTCGGTGTT
>CAMKEM010000019.1 GCA_946411565.1 uncultured Prevotellaceae bacterium
GATAAACAGCTACAAATTCAGAGATGAGAACCCCCTATGAATTATGCAGGCTATAGTCGTTGCAAATGGAAAATCCAATCAGCCTTATGCAAAAGCTTTCATGACAATAATGATGTACCCAATATACTATACCTATGCTAATGGCGTGGACGCATGGAACAAAGAATTCGACAGACTCCGCAAGAAATATCCGAATGCACAGGTTTGGGATTCCATAAGCGACTCAAAACCAAATCAAAACATTATGGAATTTTAAATAAAATGGCGTGATACCAAATATCATATAGGTATCACGCCATTTAATATTATGGAGAGAAAATCTACTCAAACACATCCTCTACGCTTGGTCCTGTTTCTGCAGCATCAGTCTTTCCTGATGATGCACAGGCATCATATCCATGAGGAACATCGAAGGTGTCCTTCTCGGAATATGGAAGGGACTCGTCCTTATAAACCTTTTGTATGTAGTAAGCATAGATAGGAAGAGCCATTGAGGCACCCTGTCCGTAGAACATATTGTCGAAGTGGATATCGCGGTCTTCACCTCCTACCCAACAACCACTTACGAGGTTAGGAGCAACAGCCATAAACCACGCATCGGAGTTGCGATTGGTCGTACCAGTCTTACCACCCATCTGAGCCTTAATGCCATACTTGAAACGTAAGCGTCCACCAGTACCGCCATCAATAACGCCTTGCAGAAGAGCAAGCATCTTATAAGAGCTTTCCTCGGAGATAACCTCAGTTACACGAGGCTCGAAACGTGCCACCACATTACCCTCATTATCCTCGATACGGGTAACAAGCATAGGAGCACAACGTATTCCTCTATTGGCAAATGCGGTATATGCGCTCACCATTTCAGAAACGGTAATGTCACAAGGACCGAGACATAGAGCCATAGACGGAACAATATCTGGATTGTTAATGCCATACTGACGAAGCAGAGAAACGAACTGCTGTGGGTCGAGCTGACTCATAAGATATGCGCTTACCCAGTTGCTTGACTGTGCCAATCCCCACTTGAGCGTTACCATCTCGCCCGCACGCTTTGTGTTGCTGTTACGAGGTGTCCAAGGCTGTCCGTTAACCATATAGGTCTGCTGAGAGTTAGGAGCCTCATCGCAAGGAGAGAAACCGTTCTCCATAGCAAGGGAATAAAGCAGAGGCTTCATAGTAGAACCTACCTGACGACGACCATCAGAAGCCATGTCATACTGGAAATGTGCATAGTTCAATCCACCTACATACGCCTTTACCTGACCAGTCTTAGGATCCATACTCATAAAGCCAGAACGCAGGAAAGACTTATAATAGCGGATAGAGTCGAGAGGAGTCATAGTTGTATCAATCTCACCTTTATAAGAGAAGATTGTCATCTCCACAGGAACATGGAAAGACTTGCGGATTTCCTCGTCAGAATAGCCTTCCTTCTTCATGCCACGATAGCGGTCACTCTGAGTAATAGAGCGATTGAGGATATTATCAATTTCCTTCTTCGTGAGCTGTGTGGAGAATGGGGCATTCTTCTTGCGTTTATTCTCTTTATCGAAGGCTGGTTGCAGATACTTTGCCACATGAGCATAGACAGCATCCTCAGCATATTGCTGCATACGAGAGTTGATGGTGGTGTAAATTTTCAAGCCATCCTCATAGATGTCATAGTTACGACCATCCTTGTTCTTATTCTTATTACACCAACCATAAAGAGGATCCTGTTCCCAAGCGATAGAGTCTATTACAAACTGAACCTTCTGCCAAGACTGATACTCTGAACGAACAGGCTTCGTGGCTGTCATATAGCGACGAAGGTACTCGCGAAGATAGGTAGCTTGTCCTTCCTTATGGTCGGTACGCTGGAAATTGAGTTTGATAGGCTCCTTAGAGTACTTCTCATAGTCGGCATTAGTGATATAGCCTTCCTTACGCATCTGAGAAAGAACCACATTACGACGCTCCATACAACGTTCCTCGTGACGCACAGGATTGAAATATGAAGGGTTCTTACAAAGACCGACAAGGAGGGCAGCCTCGGTAACAGAGAGGTCGCGTGTGCCCTTGCTGAAATATGTATGGGCAGCGGTTCTGATACCAACGGCATTATGAAGGAAGTCGAACTTATTGAGATACATCGCAATAATCTCCTCCTTGGTGAAGTTACGTTCAAGTTTGATAGCTATCACCCACTCTATCGGCTTCTGCATAACGCGCTCAAGAGTGGAATGAGCTTTCTCGGTATAGAGCTGCTTTGCAAGCTGCTGGGTAATGGTACTACCACCACCTGCACTCTCCTGTCCGAAGATACCACGCTTCACGATGGCACGAGAGAGGGAGATGAAATCGATACCCGAATGCTCGTAGAAACGCTCATCCTCAGTAGCGATGAGAGCCTGTACAACGTGCGGAGAAATATCCTTGAAATGTGTCTGAATACGATTGTCACTACTGCGGCTCCATGTGCCGAGAGTCTTACCGTCCTCACTAATAATCTGAGAGGCATATTTGTCAATAGGATTCTGCAAAGCCTCCATGTCAGGCATGTAACCTATCCATCCGTTCCAGATGGCGGTAAAGGTGAGTGCCGTGGCTATTATTCCCAGAACGAGCACCACCCATAGCGTGTAAATTATTTTTTTGCGCATTATTTCATTTACAATTTACCAATTACAATGTACAATTTGATATTTGAATGCAAAAATACAATAAAACTTTGGAAAATAGCACGATTTTTGAAAAATTATGATTAACTTCGCATCCGAAAACCAAAAATGACTGTTTTGGAGATGGAAAAACATAATTTTGTAACAATTGCCGACTTATCTCGCGAGGAAATCCTTTACCTGATAAGTATGGCTCAGGAATTTGAGAAGCATCCTAACAGAGAGCTTCTCAAAGGTCGCGTGGTTGCAACACTTTTCTTCGAGCCTTCCACACGTACACGTCTTTCATTTGAAACAGCGGCAAACCGTCTGGGTGCTCGCGTCATCGGCTTCTCTGATGCCAAGGTGACGAGTGCCACTAAGGGCGAGACTCTGAAGGACACCATACTCATGGTATCTAACTATGCCGATGTGATAGCTATGCGCCATTATATAGAAGGAGCGGCACAGTATGCTTCTGAGGTGGCTCCTATCCCTATCATAAACGCAGGTGACGGTGCCCACATGCACCCTTCACAATGTTTGCTCGACCTGTATTCAATCTACAAGACACAGGGTACGCTGGATAATCTGAACATATACCTCGTTGGTGATTTGAAGTATGGTCGTACCGTTCACTCGCTCATCACGGCTATGCGTCACTTCAATCCTACATTTCACTTTGTGGCTCCTGACGAGCTTGCTATGCCACAGGAATATAAGATGTATTGCCATCACCACGGCATCAAGTATGTGGAGCATACAGAATTTAATGAGCAGGTTATCTCCGACGCAGACATTATATATATGACTCGCGTGCAGAAGGAGCGTTTCTCTGACCTTATGGAGTACGAGCGCGTGAAGAACGTGTATATTCTTCATCGTGATATGCTCAAGCTCACCAAGCCAAACATGAAGATTCTTCATCCGCTGCCTCGCGTAAACGAGATTGCATACGACGTGGATGATGATCCACACGCATACTATATCCAGCAGGCTGGCAATGGTCTCTATGCTCGTGAGGCTATCTTCTGCCATTGTCTCGGAATTACTTTGGATGATATCAGAAATGATAAGACCATAATCAACTAAAACATGAACAAGAAAGAACGCTTGGTTGCCGCTATTGAGAACGGCACCGTTATCGATCATATTCCATCTGAGAAAACTTATCAGGTGGCATCGCTCCTTGAGCTGCATAAGCTCACCGAGCCTGTGACAATAGGCTACAACTACCCATCGGATAAAGTGGGCAAGAAAGGCCTGATTAAGGTTTCAGACAAATTCTTCTCAGATGAGGAGATTTCACGTCTCTCAGTCGTTGCTCCTAAGGTGGTGCTGAGCATCATCAAGGACTATGAGGTTGTGGAAAAGAAGACCGTCGAGATACCTAATGAGCTTCATGGCATCGTGAAATGCAACAATCCTAAGTGCATCACAAACAACGAGCCAATGGCCACCTACTTCACAGTAGTGGATAAGCTCGCAGGCACCGTTCGTTGTCACTACTGCGACAAGGAGCAGGATATTAAGAAGGTAAAGCTGTGTTAATGCTTTGAACCGAGTAAGAATTTGAACCGAGTTCGGTTCAAATAAAATAATAGCCGCTTATGGAAATCCATAAGCGGCTATTTCTATCAATATCCTTTTGGAAGGCTCGGTTGTTAGGCCTTACTTGCCTTCTTTCTCTCATTATGATCAAGGATAATCTTACGAATACGCATAGACTGTGGTGTAACCTCCACCATCTCATCTTCCTTGATGTACTCAAGACACTCTTCAAGAGAGAGAACTGTACGAGGAATGATGCGAGCCTTATCATCAGTACCAGAAGCACGAACGTTGGTTAGCTGCTTAGCCTTCGTAACGTTGATTACAAGGTCGATTTCATGAATATGCTCACCAACCACCTGACCAGCATATACATCCTCACCTGGATCGATGAAGAACTTACCACGATCCTGAAGTTTATCGATAGAGTAAGCAAATGCTGTACCTGTCTCAAGAGCAATCATACTACCGTTAGTACGACGTGTAATCTCGCCCTTGAATGGCTGATACTCCTTGAAACGGTGTGCCATGATAGCCTCACCCTGAGAAGCTGTGAGAACGTTGGTACGAAGTCCCATGATACCGCGTGAAGGGATGTCAAACTCGATATTCACACGACCACCCTGACTCTCCATAGACGTCATCTCACCCTTACGACGGGTAACCATATCAATCATCTTACTTGAGAAATCCTCTGGTACGTTGATTGTAAGCTCCTCAATAGGCTCACACTTCACACCGTCGATTACCTTATAGATAACGGTTGGCTGACCAACCTGAAGCTCATAGCCCTCACGACGCATTGTCTCGATAAGAACAGAGAGATGAAGCACACCACGACCGCTAACTACCCACTTATCTGTAGAATCCTCGAAAGGCTGCACACGAAGGGCGAGGTTCTTCTCAAGCTCCTTCTGCAGACGATCGTTGATATGACGAGAGGTAACGAACTTACCCTCTTTACCAAAGAATGGAGAATCGTTGATAGTGAAGAGCATTGACATAGTAGGCTCGTCGATTGCGATAGGTGTCATTGCCTCTGGGTTCTCGAAATCACAGATAGTATCACCAATCTCGAATTTCTCAAGACCAATAATAGCACAGATGTCACCACTCTCAACCTTATCAACCTTAGCGTGTCCCATACCATCGAACACGTGCAGTTCCTTGATCTTTGTCTTCTCGAAAGTACCATCACGATGAGCGATAGTCACGTTCTGTCCTTCCTTGAGTTCACCACGATGAACACGTCCAACGGCGATACGACCAGTATAGTTAGAATAATCGAGCGATGTGATAAGCATCTGAGGAGTACCCTCAAGGTGCTCAGGAGCAGGGATTACCTCCACAATCTTATCAAGGAGATAGTCGATGTTATCTGTTGGGTTGTTATAGTCCTCTGCCATCCAACCGTTCTTTGCAGAACCATAGACAACAGGGAAGTCGAGCTGATCCTCAGTTGCATTGAGTGAGAACATCAGGTCGAATACCATTTCATATACTTCCTCTGGACGGCAGTTTGGCTTATCCACCTTATTAACAACAACAATAGGCTTCAAACCAATTTGGAGTGCCTTCTGCAGCACGAAGCGAGTCTGAGGCATAGGTCCCTCAAAGGCATCAACAAGCAGAATACAGCCATCAGCCATATTCAGCACGCGCTCCACCTCACCACCGAAGTCTGAGTGTCCCGGGGTATCAATAATATTGATTTTTGTCCCCTTCCAATTAATTGATACGTTCTTAGAAAGAATTGTTATTCCACGCTCTCTCTCAAGGTCGTTTGCGTCAAGCACCTGGTCAGAATTGTTCTGACCCTCACGGAACAGCTTTCCGGCAAGCATCATCTTGTCAACCAGTGTAGTCTTACCATGGTCAACATGCGCGATAATCGCGATATTTCTTATATCCTGCATAATACTATTTTCTTCGTTTTCTCGAAAACGGGTGCAAAATTACTCATTTTCTGCGAGATAGACAAATATTTAAGCAGAAATTTGTGCAGTATGCCATTTTTAGTCCCCAAATACTCATTAGAAATTCGCTTGTCATCTGTTCATTTACAGAAGAATAAGTCTGCACACACAAACAAACATAAGACTCAAAATGTAATATTTATTCATAAAAATAAGATAAAACGAGCAAAATGGATAGAAAAAGCATCTAAAAGAATGAGTTTTCGAATTTTATTATTATCTTTGCGTGACTTTACACTGTAAGAATAAAAGATCCAGCGTTTTAGTTTAATCAGGATGAGCAACGACAAGTCTGCTCAACACCTCTATTTGCCCCTATACTCGCAGAGAAATTGCAATTGTAAAACTGTCATAGCGAGAAAAAAGGTTTTAAATTTATATAAATATTTACCCCCACTAACAATTACACAAAATGAAGACAAAAAAAGTTATCGGTTATGTGTCACTAACCGACCCATTCCACAACAGAGTGGCTTGGAGCGGTACAGTTTACAAACTCAGAGAGGCCATCGAAATGGCAGGTTTTGAAGTAAGGTGGATTCCTTACAATGTCAGCCTCAAGAACAAGTTATTACATTATTCCATAATAATACAGAATCGTATTTTCCGCAAAAGACTATGGTTAGAGAGATTCCATTTCCGTCCATTGGCAAAAATGTGGGCAAAAGAGATTGACAAATGTCCTGCACTAAAAGATTGCGACTACCTCTTTTTCCCTCTCGGTGCTCAGATTGCCCTTTTCTCCAAGAGCGATATACCGTTTATCAACATTTCCGGATATACCGTTCCTGACATGATAAACTATTATTTCCATAACGTTACCGAGAAGTCTAAGGCTATGGCTATCGAAATGGATGCTACGGCAGCCAAGAAAGCCTTGGTCAATATCCGCTCATCAAAATGGGCTAACGATGGTTTGATGAACTACTACCATTGCGACAAGAACAAGTGCCACATATTGGAATTCGGCCCAAACATCGACACTAAGGACATCAGGAAAGGACAGGTATATAATGGAGGACAACTCAGAATTCTTTTCTCAGGCAAGGAATGGTACCGCAAAGGTGGTAAAATAGCAGTTGAAACTGTGGAGATATTAAGAAGCGAAGGCATTGATGCCCGTCTTATTGTAGCAGGTCCAAAAAGATGTCCTAAAATCTGTAAAGAGAAGGACTACATCGACTATATGGGCTATCTTAACAAGAACAAGCCAAACGACTATGCAAAGTACCTGAGCCTGTATGAACAAGCACATATAATGCTGTTGCCTACAAGGGCTGAGTGCGGTGCTATTGTCTATTCGGAAGCTGCAGCTGCGGGAATTCCATGCTATACTTATCTGACAGGTGGAGCAGGCAGTTATGTAGTAAACGGAGTAAATGGCTATGCAGTACCAGAAGGTTCATCAGCCCAAGTCTTTGCAGAGCAAATTCTCAAAGACATAAAGAATGATCGTATGCCATCCCTACACGAAGGTGCTCTTAACCTCTTCCGAGATAGGTTAAGCTGGGAAGCATGGGCTAATGGCTTTAGCAAGATTATGCAAGAAGCCACAGCATAAAAATAAAAGGACAAAAAGCAAATTCCCCTTTCCGTTTGAGCGGAAAGGGGAATTTCTTTTTATCATTGAACCAAGGATGGTTCAAAGGAAAGATTATGCTTCCTTCTTCTTACGATAAGTCAGGAAGAGTGATACTACAATAGCAATAACAAGTGCAACAAGACTTCCGTAAGCCACCGCCTCAGTTGTGTCAATAGTTTTTGGACGGAACTCAAGCACTACCTTATGACTACCACCCTTGATGTTGATAGCACGGAGCACATAGTTCACGCGACCTACCTCAACAGGTTGTCCGTCAACAGTGGCAGTCCAACCAGGATAATACACTTCAGAGAATACTACAACACCACCATTCTTTGAATTAACATCATATCTCAACTCATTTGGTGCGTATGAGGTTATCTTCACGCTTGAGGTAGAATCCTGTGTCACGCTCTTTCCGAGCACACTCTCAAACTTCTTGTCGGCAACTGCCACATTGTGAAGGTTGATCTTGCCGATAGCATCAATTTCCTCATTGGCATTATCTACATACTTCATCTCGCTAACCATCCATGCAGCACCCATAGCATGAGGGTTCAGAACAGGAGTGGTAGCACCGCCCTGAAGTGACATAATGAAGTACTTGGCATTGAGCATATTCAGAATAGGATATACGGAATCGCCGTTTACCTTCTGCATATCGCCCTGAGCCTCAACAACAGCACCCATTGCCTTCTGCATCTCTGGAGAGATATATTTCTCCACGAGTTCCTGATAGCGACGAAGCTTAGCTGCATGATAGCCACCGATACTCTTGTGGAAATATGAAGTCTCGTTCTCGTTAAAGGTGTTGCTCGCGAAGTTGAGCACACGATAGTCAGGATCTTTGTCTTCAAGAATCTGCTTGTCAGTCTCGGTCATTGCCTGTGGAGCTGTTCGGATAGTGTTGCTCACAAACATATCATCATAGAGATAACGCTTGTTCACCTGCCACATATCCACAAGACAAAGTACTGTGATGATAGCCACCATCAGTCCTGCAGACATCTTCTTCATCTTATATACGAAGAGAGCTGCAAAGCCTATAAGGATGACGAATACGCTACGCCAACAGTCTGCCTGGAAGATTGCAACACGAATAGTCTTGAGGTTGCTGAGAAGCGGATTCAACTCTTCTGCAGGGAACTGTGACAATGCCCTCATCTCCGAAGGACTCACAAACTCGTCGAAGAACAATGTTGGCATCAAGGCAAAGAGCAGAGCTATGCCACCTGTCAAGCCGAGTGAGAGATACAGGAAGTTGAGCTTTGGGAAACGCTTGCACTTCACGCACTCTGGATCCTCGATAAACTTCTTCAGAGCGAGCATAGCAAGGAATGGAATGGTGAACTCAGCAATCACGAGGATTGAAGCCACCGTACGGAACTTGGCATACATCGGCACATAGTCGATGAAGAAATCCGTGAACGGCATGAAGTTTTTACCCCAAGACAACAATATAGAGAGGATGGTAGCAGCAAGCAATGCCCACTTTATACTTCCCTTCACAATGAACAATCCAAGGATGAAGAGCAGGAGCACGAAAGCACCTACATACACAGGTCCGCTCGTGCCTGGCTGAGTACCCCAGTACTGTCCCAACTGCTGATAAATCTGGATGTACATAGGATTAGCCTTCTCCTGGGCAATCTCATTGGCATAGAGAGAGACAGAAGCACCACCCTTAGTATTAGGCACAAGCAGAGTCCATGTCTCGCTCAAGCCGTAGCTCCATTGAGTGATATAGTCACGCTCCAAGCCAGAAGATGTCTGATTACCGGTATCAGCCTTAACCAGTTCACTCTTACCGCGCATACTCTCCTTCTGATACTCCCATGTGTGGTACAGGTTCGATATATTAGCGCCAATACCCAGTACAGCACCTATTGCGCACACGGCAGTAGCCTTCACAAAATGCATGTACCTCTTCTGACGAATTGCATCTACAAGAAAACCAATAATGAGGAATGCAATGATGAAGAGGTAATAATATGTCATCTGCACATGGTTGGCATTCACCTCGAAAGCAGAGAAGATTCCCGTAACTATGAGTCCTTGGAGATACTTTCCCTTATATGCCAGCAGAACGCCCGCAATCATAGGAGGCAAATAGGCAAGAGCCATCACCTTCCAGATATGTCCCGCAGCTATGATGATGAAGAAATAGCTTGAGAAAGCCCACACCACGGCACCAAGCGAAGCCAGATACCAACGGAAATCGAATGCACGCAGAAGGATGTAGAAGCCGAGGAGATACGCAAACACGTACCACACATTCTCTGGCAACCACAAGTGATAGGCATTCATCACATTGTTAAGAGTCGTTGACGACTCATACGACGGAGCACTCTGATAGGTAGGCATACCGCAGAACGCACTACCCGTCCAACGAGATTTCTCACCTGTCTTCTGATAATACTCTGATGTCTCCTGTCCCAATCCACGTCCCGCAGAAGAGTCATGACGGAAAAGGATCCTGCCCTCTGTATCGGCAGGGAAGAAATAGGCGAACGAGATGATTGCAAAGAGCATCACCACCAATACGTCCGGCCAAAAACGCTTTAATGTATTCATAATAATTTGCCCCCCTCCATCTCCCCCGAGGGGGAGGGGCTTGTAGATAGTATTTATGTATCTAAAAAGCTCCCCCCTCGGGGGCTGGAGGGGGCTTATTTTCTTGCGAGTGCAAAATTAGACAAAAAAACTGATATTTCCAAAAATAATTATGCGTTTTCCTTGTCAATACAAAGAAAACCTCCTGAACACCAGTTTTCCACTATACTATTTTCTCTTTACTCGTCTGGTTAGTTTTGATGGTTCTCTACGCATATCCCAGAAATCGGAAACATAAACATTCTCTTCATCGTACTTGTAAACAACTTTATTATACTTTCCGACAATCACACTTCTATACAGAATAGGCTCATTAACAAGCAATTCTTCTTGTGCGGCAATCTCTGGATACTTTGAAATTCGAGAAATCCATTTATCGACCTCTGCTTTCTGTTTGTATGCAGCCTTTATCCCAAACTCATTACGGACATAAGTCAGAGTGTTGATGTATTCCTTTTCTGAATAAATAGACCAGACAACATTTAGCTCCATGACTCAAACAATGCTTCTACATCCTTATTCACCTCATCCTGAGATTTCAACTCACCATTAGCAAACTGCTGTTCAGAAATCATGATTCGATTATGCAATTCTTCCATTGTGTATGAAGCACCTATTTGCTTGTCTTTTTGCAACAAAAGATTATGCAAACGCTCTTCCAATATTCTCTGAACACTTTCTGCCTGATTGGCAATAAGAGTCCAAAGAGCATCAACCTGAGATATGGAATTGGGATAAGCAACAGACGGTTCATTTGCCATCAATTGCTCATCAAAAATACTTTCATATTTAAATTCCTTTTTTTCCATAAGTATATTGTTTACTTGCGTGCAAATTTAGACAAAAAAAATGACACCTCCAAACAAATTAAGTGTAATTAGCGAAAAACACCAATAACAAACATTACAAAAAAGGAATCCTCAACATTTTTTCCGAAACAAATGTAGCGGACATTTTTCATTTATCCTATTTTCTAGGCAATATTTAAAATTGGAAAAGTTTTTGGGTTACACCGTTGCACCTTTGCGGTTTTTAGCATACATTTTAACTGATTTACAATACGTTAGATGCGGTGCAACGGTACCAAAACAGTTACACCTTTTGGTGCAACGGTTTGGGGACTGTTGCACCCAAGATAAAAAGCTATAATTCAGCACATTAACCAACTCAAAACAGCAAAGGTGCAACGGTGCAACCTAAAAACTTTTCTCATTTATATTTTACACATAGGGTTGCACCACTATGCTTCTTCTTTGGTTCTTCTTTGCCTCCCCTCTTTCACCGTTTCAGGAAAGGGTGAGGAATGGGATTTGCACCGACTTTGGTACGGATTTGAAGCGGATTTGGAGCGAAGGTACATCGGACTTAGAAGGGAATGGGATTCTACTTATGGAAAAGCTATCATTTCCGACAGAGAAACACAACACTAATTCCTGCAATAGAATATAACAACCACCAACCTTGCACAGCCAATTCGTCAATAATAGGTAATAACTCAAGTTGTTCTATCGGCAGACCATAAATCTGAATGAGGAATAATGTCACAACCTTGAAACAAAGGAAATGCCACGTCAGTATCGTCAGGGTATTATTGCCGACAAAATTCAGCATATTGGAGAGTTTGATGGTGAGGTGGTTACTTGCCGTTATCATCCATTGGCATAATCCCCAAAGCATCAGTATTCCCATCAATGCCACGAGCATGGCAGGGAACATCGTTGGCAAAGTCGCATCGGTCATTTCATGTGGCAAAAACATTTCGCCTACGGCAACAAGAACAGCAAACAGGATAACCGCCATATAATGTATTGGTTGCTTGCCTTTTAGATAGGATACGCCAGCAAATATATGCCCCAAGGCCATATATGCTCCTGCGAAAAACATTCGGAACACAATACGCATAGCACCAACACAAGGCATCAGCAAAAGACAGGCGGCACTTCCCAATATCAGGATGGCGAACGTCCATTTAGCGCCCACCACTCTACGACAAACGTAGAACAGCATTGATGCTCCAAATAGCGTATTTAGAAACCAATAGGCACCAAGTAGTGGTTCTGCACCACTCATCACGAACTGCTTCAGCACAGCTATGCCCATCTTTTGGTATGTGTATGGAGCTTCATCACACAATGATCCATAGATGTGAAGTGAGCAGAACACATTATGCAGCAGTACCATAGGGACACCATATTTCACGAAAGGCCACCACAAGCCACGTAGGCGATGCTTGACAAAAGTGATAGCATCACCAAGATGTTTCTCCTTAAAGCAATATCCACTTACAAAGAAAAACAATGGCACATGAAACATGTAGATGTATTTATGTGCCCAGTTATCATAAGGAAGAGAATGACCTATCACCACAAGGATGATGGCCATTCCTCTTACCATGCTGACAACGGGATTGCGTCCCGATATCTCCATTTTAACTAAGTATTTTCTATTTTCAACTATTCATTTTTAACTTCAGGCTCAGCCTCTTCCTCTGCCTTCTTGCCGAGGTAAGATGGCAATGACATTCCTGCCTGATCAAAGAGATCCTGCAATGGAGGAACAGACTTCATGAGTCCACTAACGAAATTGGCTGTTGAGCCTTTGCCATCAGCACTTGCACCAGAGTCCCAAACAGTAACCTTATCGATATTGATACCCTTGACAGCCTCAACCTGAGTCTTGACAAGCTCTGGGAGCTTTTCGAGCAAGAGCAGCGTGTAAGCCTTTGTAGCATCGCCACCTGCAGCCTGAATCATCTTGTCGTAACCCTGTGCCTGCTTGTTAAGGATCTCGAACAGACCGCGAGCCTCAGCCTCCATCTTAGCATACTGAGCATCAGCCTGACCACGAGCATTAACACGAATCTTCTCTGCCTCAGCCTCAGCCTCAATAATCTTACGACGCTTCTCAATCTCCTGAGATACAAGCACGTTAGCCGACTGTGTAGCACGCTCTCTTTCGGCACGAGCCTCCTCGGCTTTCTGCTCAGCAGAATATGCCTCTTCGAGAGCCTTTGCCTGTGCAACCTTCTCGGCAGCAACAGCCTTACGCTGTGCCTCAGCCTCACGCTCACGACGAACAGCATCAGAGTTAGCAATCTCTACCTTTGCCTCGTTCTCACCCTTTACAGCCTGTGCGTTAGCCTCGGCTGTACGGATACGGGTTTCACGATTTGCATCAGCCTTACCAATCTCACCAATCTTCTCCTGCTCAGCCACACGCACCTTAGCCTCGTTAATAGCCTTTGCAGCAGCCTCCTGACCAAGAGCCTCGATATAGCCTGACTCATCATTAATATCGGTTACGTTCACGTTGATCAGACGAAGACCTATCTTCTTCAATTCAACCTCCACGTTGCCAGAGATAGCCTCAAGGAACTTGTCACGGTCTGAGTTCAATTCCTCAATACTCATTGTAGCAATAACCAGACGCAACTGACCAAAGAGAATATCACGAGCAAGTTCCTGTATCTGTTGTGCTGTGAGTCCGAGCAAACGCTCTGCAGCAGCGGTCATACATTCATCATCCGTAGAGATACCAACGGTGAATCGGCAAGGGACATCCACACGGATGTTCTGACGAGACAAAGCGTTGGTGAGGTTCGCATCAATACTAATAGGTGTGAGCGAGAGATACGCATAATCCTCAATAATAGGCCACACGAAAGCACCTCCACCATGAACGCACTTAGCCGATTTCTTACTGCCACTACCGCCATAGATAACAAGGATCTTATCCGAAGGACAACGACGATAGCGATTGATAACAGCTGCGAAGAGTACAACAAGTACTACGATTCCAGCAATAGGTAATGCCATTTCCATATAAAAAAATACGACCCCTTCCCTGTCCTACGGACATCCCTTCCCCGTAAGGGGCAGGGAGGCTGGCGCAGAACGGATTGCCAGAGCCTTTGTTTTTATTTAGATTAATAATTAATTGATAATTCCTGTTTTACAAATTACACTAATAGTTTTTCGTACTGCGCTAGCCTCTTGCCCCTCATGGGGAAAGATGCCCGCAGGGCAAAAAGGGGTCACTCCACCTTCAACACAGTACCTTCCACAGCTACCACCTTGACTCTCTTACCAGTAGCGATAGCCTCACCAGTACTCACGGCATCAAACTCGTGTATGCTTCCGTTCAGACTAATCTGCACTTTTCCCCTACCCTCGCCTACAGCTGGGATGCGAAGATACACGTCACAAGTTTTGCCTACACAGTCAGCAATCTTATACGCACCGTTATGTTCCAGTTTCTTGAGTTTCTTTATAAGGAAAATTGTAGCATAGGAGAATAAACCTCCAACACAGATAGCCAAGAGATACAGCACAGCCTTGCTGTTTATATCATCATAGAAACTGACACCAGTCCATCCGAAGCCGACAAAGAAATTTACAAGCGAACGGATGGAGAACAGACTCACCGCCCCGCCAGTATCCATCGTATCTGCATTAAAATCACCAACATCAAAGTCCATATCATGATCCATGCCTATCATAGTAAGGATAGCCTGTATCAGAAATATTGTGGACGAAACAAGAGCACAGCCCCAGAAGACCTGCGCAGCGGGATCTAAGCCCCGAAACCATATCAATAGCTCATTCATAGTAGATAGGACCCCTTCCTGCCCTACGGGCATCCTTCCCCGTAAGGGGCAGGAGGCTGGCGCAGAACGGATTGCCAGAGTCTTGGTTTTAATTATTTAGACTAAAAAATATTGAAAATTCTATTTAATATATCTTCGTACTGCGCCAGCCTCTTCCCCCTTTATGGGGGAGGATGCCCGACGGGCAGGAAGGGGTCTTTCTTCAAAATCATCCAGATTTCTCATCGACTCTAACCTGTTCTCAATTCCATCAGGCAATTCGCAGAAGAAGTCGAGCTTCGTCATCTTCTCTATCTGGTCGATGCTTCTAACTGCCTGTCTCATCGGCAGGCTCACATCCGTATTGTCATAGTAGAAGGCAATTCCCTTCTCCTTTCCTTTATTCAGACATGCCACAACCTTGAAGAATCCATCTGGTACTGCCACTCGATGGCTAACACCGATATACTCTGGAACATTATTCTTATATACAGGACCGCATACTATATATATGCTCCCCATCCTCTTTGCCCATCTTCTGCAAGCAGACTCAAGACGTTCCCATGAAACATGGTTAAGCTCACGTACTTGCGGACAGACATTCGACATATAGAAGCAATCGTGCATTGCAGCGGCACTCCATTTCATATCACCTGCCGGACACATGTGTCCTCTGTCATATTTGGTACCTTTATAATCATAGAAAGCAACACGATTTGCCTCTGGTAAGGCATCATCTGGAACAAATTCAAAACCTTTGCGGTCAAGTCTGCCCTTCGCCTCTGCCGAAGTCAGTTCCCACGCTACCCAGTCAGGGGTATTCATCTCGTAATTGAAATACGACACATATCCCGTCTTCACAAGCAACTGCCCATGTTTTCGACCTTTCGCAGCATTTTTGAGAGTAACCAACGGCTTAATGTCACCACTACTTGCATTTCCAGGTATTGCCATTGCAGCCATCATACTCTTCTGGCTACCACCAGCGAGTTTTCCCTTGAGATACTGCAAGGCACTCGTCTGTGTCACCACGAAAGTGGCTACTACCAATGCAAGAGCGAGGACACTATTTACAAGTCCAAAGCCTAATCTCTTGTTCCTTCTTTTTCTCATAGTCGGGGTGACCAGACTCGAACTGGCGACCACACGCCCCCCAGACGCGTACGCTAACCAACTGCGCCACACCCCGAATTCATGTACCATGTACCATTTACTATTTACAATTTAGCTAGCGCGACACAAATGTCAAAATAGCCAAATAGTAATTGTACATGGTAAATGGTAAATTGTACATATATTGACGAGTGCAAAGATAAATAAAAATTATGATATCTGCAATTTTTTTCTAATATTTTTTTGTCCATATAACATATATTATCCATATACGCTATATAGCAAAAGACAGCCAGAATAAAAATTCCTTCTTCCTCCCTTCATCCTCCGTATTAACTCCGCTCTTCCTCCTATGATTCTATAGTTCATGAAGCGGAGGATGAACGAAGGTATAGCGAAGGATCAACGGAGGCATAAAAAGGCCACGGACTTAAACCTGCGATTTGCTATTTTGAGATCGAACAGACGATAAGTCTATACTCGCTAAAAATAAAATGAGCTGAAGGAATCGCTCCTTCAGCTCATTTCTTGTTTTCGTCATCGTTGGCTCTAATTTCTTTATAGAAACCTTACTTTCATCATCGTCTCAATTTTTCGTCATCATTTTATATCTATTTCCTAAAAAAGACTTTTTCTATTATTTCACTACCACTCTTTCGTGATAATCGAATGCTTTCTGGTTGTCCCTGAGACCATCGACACTCAGGTTCTGAATGCTGAAGCCCCTATTTTCATCTAATGGCGAATCACCTGGTTCAAGGAACGTTAGAGTAGTTGCATCCAAAGGAACGGGCTCAAACTTCAATAAGAAAGCAATATAATCACCAGAATAGCCCTTAATCATGAACTGACGATTCATTGGCAATCCTTGTATCCCACGAAGTTTATATACCTTACCTGATTGATCTATCAATCTGGTATTATTTGAGAAACTCCAGTACTCTGTCATCCAATTCTGTTCACACTTAACACCCAGATAGGCTGTGTCCTTTGTAAGCCAGATGGCCATCTCGTAATCGAGACCAGGTTTAACGAGTTGCACATTGTCATATACAGCCCAACTATTCAGGTTATTCCTGTTATAGTTTTTCTCTGGGGTTACTATCTTTGGAATATGGAAACTAGGCTTGCGATCATAGCCTTTAATCTCATTCCTGTTAATCGTATAGGTGCTATATCCGCTGAATCCCCAGTTCTGAACACCATAGATTGTAATTGTCTTCGTGCTTTCAGGCAGGCGAGGGAAATACACCTTCATATCAATGTAATCACCTTTCTTTGCTCTCATGCCAAAGTGAGTTCCATACATATCAGGCACAGTACGGCTGGCACGATACAACACACCCGTCTCACGATCAAGAATTGCAGTCTCCTCGTTTGCCACCCACATCTGCGTAACCTCGTCAGCAGGCATCTGCATATAGCAATGCAAAACAGTACTGTCACCTTCTTCCGTCAGAGTCCATCCCATAGGCACTCTGTCCGTGTTTTTGGGGGCATTCTTCAGATTAGGGAACAATTCCTCCATGTTGTTGATGACAGGAACATCATCCACCCATTTGAAACCCTTAATCCACGAATTATTCGTAGGATTCCACACCACAGCATCTTTGTTAGTCTGTGGGTCATGTTCTGTTTTCGTAGGACAATAGTCAAAAAACAACGCACCTTTGACAAGAACCTTGGTGTCATTAGTTTGTGCCACTCCCATCATGCAGAAGCATGATAGCAAGCATATCATTGTGAACCTTATATCTTTCATATTCTTTTTCTTTTATAATTTATAAAAAGTCATATTGTTCTGTTGAATGAGCTTTTGTCGGTATTCCTTGTAGTTTGCCGAGTTGATTTTTGCCCCTATAGGAACTCTGACCATATAGACCAGTATCTGATGGCCAATGCGCTCAGCCTGCCACATGTGACTCCGACTTTTTTTCATATCCTTCAACTGAAACAGGAATTGAAGTTGAGAGAAGTTGAGATAGTAACCTGGTGAATCACTCTTATACCAGCATGCCACCTGAAGAAGTTTGCCAAATAGATCCAGTTCCTTACTATCTTGGAAGACATAGACCGTGGCCGTCTGCGTAGTGTCCTTATGCGAAGCATTCTTCAGCGACACCTTATTCACATTGTTTATCTCTGCCAGTTTTGCTATATATTCATCCATCTTGGCTGGATCCTGATAACTCTCATCATCCGTATTCTCCTTTGATGCAGCATAAGCCCTAGGCTCATCGTCTGGCACTATTATCTCGATATCCTCATTCTCGTTTTCAGTTCTCGAAACCTCCTGCTCAGAACTCTTTCCTGCGTTTGATTTTCTGCTCCTGACTGAAGAAACCGGTTTCTCTATGAACCTCTCTTCACTCTTAGTTATCGTCATCGTCTCAGGCAGCTTCACCTGTGGCTCAGCAACCTTCGGCAACACCTTTGCAATATGAGGCATATCAATATCTTGTTCTGCTGACGGTCTCAGAAGCATTATCACCAATCCTACCACGCAAGCCGCTGCAATCCAAGGCAACAGTATCGCCCGTTTATTTTTCCGCTTTGGCTGCAGAAGCGAATCAAGAGCCTCCACGCTCGGAATAGTGGTTGGTTTCTCAAGAACCTCAAACATCTCCTTGTATGGAAGCAGGCTCTCTGGAATGTCCTCCGTCTGCAGGAAATAGTCTTTAAGCTCACGGAGTTCATCCTGAGTATTCTCGCCCTCCATATAGCGGTCAAGAAGCTTTTCTATATGTTGTATGTCAACCTTCATTTATGTCTTGTTTTGAGATGTTGTAACAATTTCTTTCGGGCCTTGCAGAGCGTTGTGCGAACCGTAGTCTCACTAATGCCAAGCAACTCCGCTATATCTGCGTTTTCGAGTCCATCTTGCTGACTCATCTTCAGAATCTCCATTTGCGATGCAGGCAAACCGTCTATGACATCCGTAAGCCATTCCGAGTTCTCCTTTTCCTCAAGCATCCACTGGGCATTCTTCTGACTGATATGCTCAATTTCCTCATTCAGATCAATTGGAACAACCTTGCGCTTTCTCAACTTTGAAATACACAAATTCTTGCATATCGTATAGGCTAATCCCTCCACCGAACTGCATTGCCGCAATTGGCCACGGATAGTCCATAGCTTCAGCAACGTATCCTGAGCGTTATCTTCGGCCTCCTCTTCATCTTTGAGGTATCGAGTCCCTATAGCAACAATCTCAGATCGTAGCCTCTTAGTTAATATGCTGAATTCGTCTTTATTCATTGTATAATTACACAAGCAAACCATAGCCTCTCAGCATCGGCTTACATATATAATACGCACATTTTTCCGTTTTGTTCCCTCAAAATCAGAAAAATTTCGCAAAAAGTATATTTTTTTTCCATTCGCTTGTATTTTGCGAATATTTTCTTACCTTTGCAACATGAAAAAAAGTCAGATGATTCCTTTCACTTACTTTTAACCTAAAAAAATTTTACTAATTAATAATAATTAAAGATGAGAAAATCTATTATCACATTGTGCATGATGCTCTCTGTAAGCTGCGGATGGGCACAAACTGTATGGGACAATGTATCTTCCTACTGCGACAATGACCGACTAAGTTTGACACCTACAGAGGTTGAATTCAAACAGGACGAAACAATCCTTCACCTGCGCGTTCAGAATTCTCCCGGTGGCGGTGTAGGCTTCTCCGGCATTAAGCTCAAAGACGAGAATGGCAAGATGTATGCCCTCAAACATGGAGATCCTACCCGATTTTATGAAGACAAATGCCTTCTTGGACAATATAATAAGGTTCCAATGCATGGAATCTTGAACTTCGCTCTTCATTTCGAACCTGTTACCAATCCTACAACGCGTCTTCACGCCTATACTGGCTATGGCTATTACGGCTTTCGTATATGGAACATCCATCAGGTGAAGCCAATGGAAATCTCCCTCTTCAACTCCAACTGGCGTGACGAGAAGGGCGACTGGGTGCTTGGTCTCTATGAGTCTGGTGCTGTTTATGATAGCAAGGTATATTCATACGAAGAAAAGAGTGATAAGAAGGTTGTGCTCACCAATGGCAACGAGAAACTCACTATCGCCATCGGCAAAGAGAAGAACGGCAAGCGCCAGTTCAAAATCAACAATCAAAAGCTCGACCTAGAATGCTTCGGTGCAGAAGTACCTGCCTATCCTACTGAGGACAACACAGCTTTCAGCACAGATTACACCAGTGGAGAGGCAGAAATCTCGGGTTGGATAAAGGATTTCCCAAAAGAGATATCTGAATCAGAAGAGGCTTTCGGCATCTCTGTCAAGGTTCAGAACATGTTTACTGGCGAACTTGAGGATTACAACAAGGCCACTATCGATAAGGACGGAAAGTTCACAATCAAGGTAAAGGTCAATGGAACTCAGAGCGTTATCTTCAATGAGTTCTCAAACAAGGTAAACGTGTATGAGGCAAAGATAGTTCTCCAGCCAGGCAAGAAATACTTCATGGTTCACAACTGGGAGACAGCAAAGTGCATGTTCATGGGGGAGGATGCACGCCTTCAGAATGAACTTCAAGCTTTCCCATGTAAGTATGAGTGGAAGACATCTATCTATGTTCCAGAGAAGGAGAAGTCTATCGATAGCACAATGACAAGATTCAATGATTACATAGCCAAGAATCCGACTCTCAGCAAGCGCTACCGCGACTACATTCTACAGGAAGCACAATTAAGGGTTTTGACCAATCTCATTCGCTCTGACAATGCAACCGAAGCTGCACGTGTAGCAAGTAAGTTTGCTGCCGTCAACACTTCACTTCCTATATCACTTATCCCTGCCCTTTATGAGTACTGTGAAAATAAATATCAAGATGAATACTCAAAAGCCCGTCAGAAATATACCAGAACCCCGGAATTGTTTCTGTCTTTCGAGAAGCAAGGCAAGATCCAGCTAAGCGACAGCGAGCGTGAAATCTTGAAGAAATGGCAACAGTATGAAAAGGAGATTGATAAATTAAGAGAATGCGAGAGCCAGGAGGAGATGATGGAAAAATACAAGAAAATCCAAGATATGTACCCACGTGAAGAGCTCAACGCATTCTTTAGCAAGGAAGAAGTATCCAAGGCATATAGTGAATGGGCCCCATCCAATGATCAGATTCAGAAAAATGTCATTGAATCATTATTCACCGACCAGACGATGCGCGACTTTTGTCGTTCTCTCATACTTGGCAAGGTCCTTCAGCAAGTAAAGTCACTCCCTGATGATTATTCCCAGCTATACAATGACATCAAGAATGAGGATTTCAAGCAGCAGATCAACGAACTCAAAGACTACTATGCTGAGCAACAGAGACAAAACGAAGAAAAGGTGAAGAGCGTCATCGCACCAAATTCCAATGTCGCAGGACTCACCGACGGCAAGGCTATCGTAGAGAAGATGATTGAGCCATACAAGGGCAAAATCATTTACATGGATGTATGGGGTACATGGTGTCAGCCTTGTGTTCAAGCAATTAAGGCATCACCTACATTGAAGGATGCTGTGAAGGACTATGACGTTGTGTATCTTTATTTCGAATATGGTTCTCCAGAATCCGCATGGAAAAGTGCCATTGCAGACCTTAATCTGATAAAGCCAAACTACGTACACTACCAACTGCCATCCGAACAGCAGGAAGCCGTAATTAAATATCTGGGGGTAGATGGATTCCCATCATATTTCCTTTTCGACAAGAACGGAAATATGGAGCCTCTTGACCGCGGTCACATAGGTGACACTGACGGCTTCAAGAAGAAGATTGAGGAACTCAGCAAAAAATAACAAAACAAAAAAGCACCCGGACTTATTATAGTTCGGGTGTTTTTTTTTATGCCAGGCACAAAGATGAGGCTGAGATAATTAGCATCGTTCCCACCCAACCTATATTTTCAGGGGTGGTGAAGATTGGTAAAAGTCGTGATTTACGCTTAACCTTCGTTCTTCTTCCGAACCAAACTCGGTGAAAGTCCGTTCTAAGTCCGCTCCTGGAACGGACCTTCACCGAGTTTGGTTCCTTTTTGTAACGGAAGCAGGACGAACTTACAACGAAGGTACTTGGGAGTTGAATATCCTTATTTCATCAATTTCTGTACAGCCAGAACAAGGAACATATAATGGCTTGAACCACCACCAAGCACATATTCTGTCTGTTGCCAGAGGAATGGGAAGGTGAGGAGTTCAGGGAAGTCAGGACGGATGAGAGCCGTTCCTGAGATTACGCCACCAGGGATATAACTCCAGTCGGCACGGTTGAGACCATAACCAACGGTAGCAGATTTGCTCCAACGCCCGATGCAAAACTTGCCTGATTGCTTCCCGGATGACATCCCAAGACGAAATTGAGGGCGTTACAGACAGGTTCCTTTGAGAACAAATCTGGATAGGCATCAGCAAGGAAATAGTTTTCAAAGCCGAAACGCTGTATATCCCATCCGACTCCCCAGATAGAAGGCTCGTAAGGAACTCCATAGGGTGTTTTTACAACGGTCTGGGCAAGTTGTTCGCTATACTTTTTCAAAGACTCACGATAAGCCTTGCACCAAGAGCGCACCTTCTTGTCCTTGCTATCAGAAACGAGTTGCTCCACACGCGCCAGATACCAAGCAGCTCCCCTTGACTGAACATCCGCATGACTGACAATATAGTCAAGATACTGCTTCTCGGAGGTGGTGAGATAGAGTTCGGCAGCAGCATGAACCTTCACGCCTGCCATCCTGCCCTCAGCCTCAGTAGAAGAGAAGATGGCACGAGCAATATCAAGACAACTAACGCTGAGCGTATCATTAAAGCCACGAAGCACACGTGAGGTAGCTGCAAGCTGGGCAGCAGTACTCAATTCACGATAAGGATTCTGCTCCGTGAAAATCCAACGGTCATCAGCATTACCCGCAATTCCGTCGGTCATAGCTGCAGCATCACCTAGCATAGCGTACTGACGTAAAGACGGACAGATAATACCTCTATATAAACGACCGAGAGCCTTATAGCCACCCACCACACTCAAGGCTCCATGCTCTATTTGCTGAAGGATGTCGTTCTTGCCGTCAGGCTGATGTATCTCGCACGTCTTGGTTGTCTGGTCAATCGCTGTAGCATCAATCTCCGGACGGAATGCCTCGTATGCAAGTGACAAGATATAGCACTCGCCAGCCTGTGACTCCACGCGGAGGTCGAAATCACCTGCATCATGCCATCCACCAACGTTGACTCCCTTCACCTTCTCGCCCGAAGGGAATGGCAAAATGCCATCCTTCTGGTCGTAGCCATCAAAGTGATTGCCAACCTTCGCCATACGAGCATCGTCAAGATGACAGCGATCATGCCATACACGATACTTCTCATTCACCCTCATGTGGCACATCTGCACAGGCAGGAAATACTCCACAACAGGTTGCCATACGCCACGGTCAAACACATCATTTGCCACACGGAAGGTAGCAGATTGACTATCACCATAACGTACAAGATAGAGGCCTTCCGAGGTCACGCTACTGAAATCCACTTTTAGATACTTATAGCGAAGGAATGCACCCCACTCTACTGGTTCAATCTCGCTCTGGAGCTGTTCGCCCTTTGGCATTATCTTATACAAACGCGCCTTACCTATAACTGTGGCACGCTTATCAATTTCAATTATAGCCTCCTTTGTCTGATTGCATAGATAGCCTATCTGCGAGGTCTGTATGACTGGCTTATACAGCCATTCCTTGGTCACGTTAGGGGTTATACGCCATCTCACAGCCCCCTTAGTAGCCCCAGCAGGAATCTCACTCCTAAGCACGAACCATCCGTTGTTATGGTTCATTCGACCATCGTATAGTTTCAGGTCTGTGTCTGTAAGCGTTTCTATTGTGACACGGCTCATTGGATCGTCAGGACATGAAGTAAATGTACGTCCAACGGCATAAGGAGCAGCTATCACATCATCGGCAGTTAGAGGCGAATATGAATATCCATAGCCATCACCCTTGAGATTATTGAAATCTGCAAGCGGTCTTCCTGATGGATGATAGTTTCCCGGAGAACTGATAACGGTCTGGGATGTAGCCAACGGTCCGTTAGGTTGCTGTGGATAAATGCCTGTCTGAGAATCCATTATCCAAGGTTTTCCAAAGAGAACACCCGGGAAGAACTCAAGGTTGAATCCCACCTTACCCTTATAGTTAGCAGGTACAGGAGTATCCAAATCTACACTAACGATTACCCCATCACCATCGGCTTCAAGCCGAACGGTATAGCGTAACTGAAGGTCGGGATACACCATAGGATTGAAACCCGTGAGATGTCGGGAAGAGTCTGGATAGCAGAGAGTTGTCTCGATATTGTTGGCATTCACCTTACGCGAGAGCTGCTTAGGCACGGCTTGCCATTGTCCCGGTGTAGGTTCAAGTCGGATATCGCCATTAGTAGCGATGCGCTGTCCGTTCATTATAAGACTGATACCTCCCTGATGCCCTTCGGGATAGAAATCACTAAAGGCCATCACATCGATGCCCTCGCAATTGAAGTAGCCAGAATCGTTAAGTTTGAATTGCTGGGCAGAAGATGAAAGCATCATTATTGTCATCGCCACAGCTGTACAGATACGTTTCATTTAGTTATTATATGTTTAGAGATTAAAGTTTTAGATTAGAGTTTTGCGTGCAAAGATAAGTATATTATTGATTATATGCAAATATTTTAATGCGAATTCACTTATACTCACATCGTCTCAAAGCATTACTGAAAGTGCGACGTGGTTTTATCATCTTTCTGAACTCTAGTTTATCTCTTTCAAAGACAGGATAGCCAAATACACCTCGGTGCATAGGCAATACGACAAACGAGGCATTCCTCGCCTTCTTGTATTGCTCATTTCTGATACTCAGAACCTTAACGTCCTCATTTCGTCCGATAGTGGTAAAAGAGACATTATAATATGTACGAGGAACCTTTCTATTTCTGCCAGTTCCTCTTCCTGGCTCATATCTGTCCCAACAATTTCTGATTTTATGCATTACAAGAACATCATGCTCATCCCAGTCAGCAAAATGATAGTTCCATAACACGATTGCAGCAAGCATCACGCCTCCAAAGGCAATACCCGTGAAAATGGATTGATCTACCCCCTTATGGAATATATCGCGCAATCTAAAGCCCATCAACATACCCCATACATATATCGGAATCCTGACTAACTGAGGATAAAACATACAACAATCCATTCCCAGAATTGTCCCCTCAGAAATAGCAAAAAGAACTATCACAAAAACGGCTCCCCATACTGACCAATCCGCATATCTTCCAAATGATAGTCGAACCGTAATATCAGGCACTCCATTCCTTTGAAGCATCTCCTCAAGTTCCTTTGTGTTTGCCTTTAAATTAACAAATATGAAGGTTTGAAACTTGTCATCAATCTTCAATTTCAGTCTAATGCCATAAGGAATAAATATCAGGAAATGCAACCTGCCGATATCATAGCCTTGTATCTTCTGCAAATCTATCTTGGCATATTTCCGAGAGAAAGGGAATAGAACATTCCTATGCAAGTTAATTTCGAGGAATCCGCCATCCGTACCTATAAAATCATTCAGCCGTTGCAAACAGACGATAAGATAGTTGATAAACCACGCAGTCAACAACGAATAAGCCACAATCTCAACATCCGTAGAATATTCCTCTGGGCTGAGCATTTCTGCATCAATATGGGATTCCCACGCCTTAAACGTCAATTCCACACAACAGGCAAAGCCGAACACAGCCACAAGAATCTTTGCCCATAGCAGTCTGCTATAATAGAATGTATTGCTCATACCTATTTTCTAATTACGAGTTCTCTTGGAAGTGTGATCGTCCTCCTTCTATCATACCAGATACGACTTGAGCCTTCCACCTGACGAACAGAGTGGCGGGATATGGCATAATAGTTTAGCTGATAGTTATCCATACACTTGGCAAATGCACTTTTGATACGTGCGCACTTCTCATTTATGGAGTTGTCAAGCGGATTGACAAGGCGGTCTATTGATTCACGGATTATATCATCACTCACCCTATTACCCACCTGACGATAGAGTTCCACGAGTTCATCACGATAGTCGCTCAGTCTCTTGAACTCAATCCCTTCTTCATGATTCAGGAAGAAGATATACAGAGCCTTATTGATAGGCGAAAGCTCCACTTCCATCTCGTACCTTGGCAACAGGAAACGATAGTCGCTCGTAATTTCAAGCGGACTAAGCCTTTCCTTTGCAGCCTCTATGTTTAGTTGCTGAAGAGTAGGCACAGTAATTGCATCGAGCAGGAGATCATAACGCCCTGCCCGACGCAGTTCTTCCGAGAGAACACGTATTTGCTCCGTGATTTCGGTTATGCTCATTAATCTTCTTCCTTGGTTAAAGATGAGAGACCTTGCAGAAATCTGTTCTTAACTCTGTTGAAGAAGGCACGTGAAGGATCTACCCCCTTCCCGTCCTGCGGACACCCTTCCCCCGTGGAGGTGGAAGGGGATGAGTTAGTATCTATTGCTTGCGAAGACTCATTTGGGGATTCATTAGTAACATCCCCCTCGCCCTTAGGGGAGAGGGTGTCACGTTGTGACGGGTGAGGGGCAGTCTTCTTCCTCTCCCCATATATCTCGTTTATGATCTCATCCATCGACATATCATCATCCTCTCTCTTCCTTATAGGCAAAGTATTCTCAAAGCCAGTAGCAAGGATCGTTATCTTTGCATCCTCATCGAGAGTATCATCGGTAGCCATACCCCAGATAACGTCAATACCTGGGTCGAGTTCATCCATAAAGGCATCTATTTCCTCAAGTTCATCAACAAAGAGTTCATGCTCCGAGCTTGTATAGATATTGAAGAGGATGCGAGTAGCTTTGCTGATATCCGAACCGTAGAGCAAAGGCGACTGCAAAGCATTGAGTACGGCTTTCTGAACACGATGCTCACCACTTGCACGACCAATAGCCATAATAGCACCACCGCCATTCTTCATCGTGGTCTTCACATCGGCAAGGTCAGTCTGAATCTTTCCGTTTAGCGTGATGAGTTCGGAAATACTACGAACGGCATTCGCCATAACGGCATCAGCCCTACGCAGAGCCTCGTTCACAGGAATATGAGAATCGCTGAACACTTTTGATATCTGCTCATTATTAATGATAAGCAAAGCATCCACATTAGCGCGCATCTCATCAATTCCCTTGAGAGCCTTGATGATCTTCGGACGTTTCTCAAAATAAAAAGGAAGCGTTACGATACCTATGGTAAGCAATCCGAGTTCTTTAGCAATACCAGCCACGAAAGGACCTGCGCCGGTGCCAGTACCTCCTCCCATAGCACATACTATGAATGTCATCTGGGTATGGTCACTAAATAGACGCAGCAAATCCTCTCTATTCTGTTCTGCCTCTTCCCTACCTCTCTTCGGATCAG
Organism: uncultured Prevotellaceae bacterium; assembly: GCA_946411565.1. Lineage (GTDB taxonomy): Bacteria > Bacteroidota > Bacteroidia > Bacteroidales > Bacteroidaceae > Prevotella. The sequence continues at coordinate 27,507 of CAMKEM010000019.1, forward strand.
CTCCTGCACCATGACCGCTCTTTCCGAGCATTATCTTTGTCGGCACAGGATTGACAGACAGGCTCTTGCTATCGGTATTGCACACCGCGAAGGTAACACTTTTCATTCCCTCGTGATACATATTGCCGACAGCGTTACACCCACCGCCACCTACTCCCACCACCTTTATAATATCGGTGGTGGTATCCTCTACTGGTCCGAAGACATCAAGTATGCCGTTATCAATCAATTTTCCCATCTTGTTATATACAATTTATCGGCTACAAAATTACACAACTTTTCCGAAACTTCCAAGATAGTACAAAGAAAAAATGTTTTGCAAGGCTTGCAGATTTTAAGGATTAAGGGAAGGTAAAATGGACTTTTTACCTTCCTATTATAACGTGAGTTACTTCCCAATGGTCAGTGGGTCTGCGACAAATCTCGACGAATTCGAAACAAACGCATCTCCGATGCTGAACTGACAATAATTACCAATCTTACCAATCTTACCAATCTTAGTCCAATAATTATCAATTTTATCTCTTTTTTATTGGTTGAAGATTGGTAATTATTGTCAGTTACCTCCCAATGGTCAGTGGGTCTGCGACAAATCTCGACGAATTGGCTATATGGCAAACAGCAAGCTGTTTTTAACTGACAATAATTATTCGCTAAGGCTCATCAAGCTAAAGCAAGTTCCCAATCTTAACGTGAGTTCGACGAATTTATTCAGTTGTATATTGTTGACTGTCATGTGGTTGAAAGAGCTCTGAACGTCGAAGAGGTCGGCGGCCGAAGGGAAAGCCAAGGAGCGATACCTAATAGGGCAGTCCGTTAGGGCTGTTATATTTGTCGATATAGGGGGAATGAGGTCTGAAGGACCGACACCTAAAGTCTTCAGGTGTCGCACTTACAGCGCTCCTTTAATCACGCATCTATAGAATAACAGCCCTTACGGACTGCCCTATTAGGTGTCGGGCTTTCAGCCCTCGCAGTCTTGAATTCATCGAACTGACGTAATCTTACCAATCTTACCAATCTTAGTCCAATAATTATCAATTTTATCTCTTTTTTATTGGTTGAAGATTGGTAAGATTGGGAACTTGCTTTAGCTTGATGAGCCTTAGCGAATAATTATTGTCAGTTAAGCATCGGAGATGCGTTTTATTTTGAATTCATCGAACTGACGTTATTATATCGCAGAAAATTCGCTTTACCTCCGTTCTTCCAAGGGACCAAACTCGGTGAAGGTCCGTTCTATGTCCGCTCTTAGAAGGGACTTTCACCGAGTTTGGTTAGGAGGAACATAGGAACTAAAGCGGATTTTCAAGAACCCCTGCAAGTGTCTTGAACAATTCTGGAACATCTATCGGCTTGGCGATGTGTCCGTTCATGCCATATTGCATAGCCTTGTGGCGGTCTTCCTCAAAGGCATTTGCAGTCATGGCGATGATTGGGATCTGTGCCTTTACCGCATCGCTCAACTCGCGGATTGACGTGGTGGCTTGATAGCCGTCCATTATTGGCATCTGGATATCCATTAGCACAAGGTCGTAATAGTTTGGCTCGGCAGTTACTATCTTTTCTACGCATACACTTCCGTTCTCTGCTCGCTCAACCTCAAAGCCTGCCGATGTGAGTATCTCCTCAGCAATCTCTGCGTTGAGGTCGTTGTCCTCAGCAAGAAGGATGCGCTTTCCAGTTCCCCATTGTTCAGAAGGAGTAGATGAATTTCCCTTTCCTTCGCCTTCATTAATCCATTTGCCTTCCACCCATTTATCCTTGCCATTCTCCACATAAGTCTCGGCTTCAGCTATGCGATGTGGTAGGGTTACGACGAAGGTTGTGCCCACGCCTTTCTGACTGGTTACTTGGATTGTGCCGTCCATCAGTTCCACGAGTCGCTTGACGATTGGCATTCCGAGTCCTGTACCTTCTATCTTGTTGGCGGTAGAGGTATTCTCGCGTGAGAACTCTTCAAATATCTGTGGAAGAAACTCTGGTGACATGCCTACGCCTGTATCGGAGATTGTAGATTCATAGAGCACCCATCCCTTGCGATCACATGGCAATTCGCGAAGGCACATGTGCACCTTACCACCAGGCTCGGTATATTTGTAGGCATTAGATAGAATGTTGAGGAACACCTCACGCAGTTTGGTAGGATCGCAATATACATTTGGATGCTGTACATGCACCTCACGAGTGAACGTAATATTCTTCTGCGCCATCATCTCTGGGAATACATTGAAGAGCATATCGTTGAAGCCTTGTGCATTCCAAGCCACATGCTCTATGCTGACGGTACCTTTCTCTATGCGTGCCATCTCAAGCACGTTGTTTATGATAGAAAGCAGCACACGACTTGCATCCTTGATTTTGCGGAGGTAGTCGGCACGACGCTCTGGTTCGTCGATATGTTTCTCAAGAAGGTCGCGGAAACCTATGATGGCATTCATAGGCGTGCGTATGTCGTGAGACATATTGAATAGGAACGAAGTCTTGGCACTACTTGCCGCCTCTGCCTGTGTCTTTGCCCATTCTAGTTCGGTATTGAGGGCAGAAATTTCCTCAAGGTGATCCTTCTGATCCTCGTAAGCCTCAGAGAGCTGTATCTGGTGGTTCTTAAGGTCACGGTTGAGCTGCTTGGTTCGCCTCATAGACGTGAGATTCCTTACGAAGAGAACGCTTATAATGGCTATTACCACAGCAAGGAACAGGAGCAGCGGTACTATATTGGCACGTATAAAATCGGTAAGGGTAATCTGCGAGTCGAGTTGGGTGTGCTTGGTGAGTGAGGAATGAATCTCGGCAGACGACATCATATTGGTGAGACGACCGATGATGGAATATAGATATGTGTTTTCTGGCAAAACAGCAAACATAAGATCCACGCTACTGCCAGTCGAGATAGTCACAAGCCCATGGTTCTCGAAGATGCGGAGCATTACGCCATAGCGATAGTTGCTCACAAGCATACAATCAGCCTTACCGCTACTCACAGCCTCAATACATTGCTCTGGAGAACGGAAAGGTACGAGTTCCCAATCTGGGAATTCCTCCCTTACGATGGAACCATGACTTGGATTGGTGGTGTTGATGGCTATGCGCTTTGGCTCTGACATGTCAAATTCCTCGTAGTCAGCCTTCCTTAACACAAGCTGTTCCTCTATATCCACCACAGGATCGGTAAGGAGAATACCCATAACCTCGGCATCGTGCAGGGCAAGGCATATTGGAAAAATACAATCCACCTCCTTGTTCTTCAGGGCTGCTACAAGTGCTTCCGTGTTAGGATAAGGTGTCGCCTCGAAGCGTATATCGGCATTCTTCACCACATTAGATGTAACAGAGATAAAGTCCTTGAGGAGACCATCAACCTCGCCTGTATTCTTGTCGGTTCCGCAGAAAGGAAGGTATCCGTCACGATAGCCCACACGTATTGCACCATGACTGCGAACCCATTGAGCCTCCTTTGCCGAAAGACTATGGAAGCTACCAGAGTTTGCCATATACTTTTCGCTAAGCATACGGTTATAGTGCATATTATTGTGCTGGATCTGACGCATGGCATTATCAAGCTCAATCTTCAGATCCTGACGTGCCTTGTTGACAACAAAATAGAAATCGGACGAACCGATAATGGCAACAGGAAGACAATTATTAAGGTTATGATCGATGGCTGAAACACTAACAACAGCATCCATCTGACCATTAAGCAGATACTCGGCAAAATCGCGTTCCTGTCCGTCAATTTTCACAACCTCAGCCTTTATCCCGTTTTCCTTCGCCCATCGCTCATAGATAGCCTCCTGAATGCTCCCGGCATTTATGCCGATTCGCTTTCCATTAAGGGTGCTGATATCTTCAGGATTGACCACGGTACTTGAATTGTCTATCAGGATATAATACTCTTCACTTCCCATAGGCAAGGTGGAGTAAAGCATTCCCTTGGCACGCTCTGGGGTATATGAAACATCTGATAGCAGGTCTAACTCTCCTCTCTGGAGCATTCCCATCAGTTCATGCCAACTGCCCTCCACATATTCGTATGTCCATCCTGTATAGGCGGCTATCTTGCGCTGATATTCATAGGCATAACCAGAGCGGCGTCCGAAGCGGTCGGTGCTGTTATATGCAGACTCGTACCACCCCACACGTACTACCTTCTTAGGTTTTGCATTAATATCTAAACCTATGAACAGGAGAATAAGTGTATATGCAATCCATTTCATAGTATATAGTGGCCTTTTCTTCCGTCATATCCCATATGAGATAGTTGGAGCGCGAAATAAATCTCAATCATGTTTTTTCATTTATGAAAGAATCTTTAAGGTGTAAGCCTCATTCGCAGTAGGCATCTAAATTATTAATTACTCATTATTATATTAATTATCAGTCAAGGGAGACTGTGTTTGCAAAAGTAGGAATTTTTTCTGAAACCACAAAACTTTCGTATAGGTTTTTCGCAAAAAAAGTTAAGTAAAGGACTGAAGAATATTTTTTTTTGTACTTTTTTCATAAAAATTCTCGAAAAGTTTTGTTATTTCACGGGAAATATGTACTTTTGCATCCAACCTCGGCTTTTCGTGCCGTGGGGGGAATTTTATTAGCCTATAATTAAACATTAACGACTTATAACAAAAAATTCAACAAAAAAACAGTATGATTAATCAACCAGTAGTAAAGCTTGGTATCGTAGGCGTTAGCCGCGACTGTTTCCCAGCTTCCCTTACAAAGGCTCGTCTCGCTGCTCTCATGGCAGAGGTTAAGAAGGCAGCTCTTCCAGAAGTATATGATTGCCCAGTAGTTATCGAGAACGACGTTGACACTTACAAGGCTCTTGATTGGGCTAAGGAAAACGGCATCAACGCTGTATGTATGTTCCTCGGCAACTTCGGTCCAGAGGGTCCAACAACTCTCTTCGTTCAGAAGTTCGATGGTCCTGCTATGGTTCTCGCTGCTAAGGAGGAAGGCAAGGCTAACCTCGCTAACGACCGTGGTGACGCTCTCTGTGGTGTCCTCAACTTCTCTTACAACGTAGGTCTCCGTCGCCTCAAGGTATATATCCCAGAGTATCCAAACGTAACTCCAGAGGAGGGCGTTAAGGAGCTCGCTGATTTCCGTAACATCGCTCGCGTAGTTATCGGTGTTAAGAACCTCAAGGTTATCGGTTTCGGTCCACGTCCTTGGGACTTCCTCGCTTGTAACGCACCTATCCAGCCAATGTATGATCTCGGCATCGAGGTTCAGGAGAATTCTGAACTCGACCTTAAGAAGGCATTCGACGAGATCACAAGCAAGCCAGGTAAGCAGGCTGAGATCGAGGCTGTCGCTAAGGATATGGAAGCTGAGCTTGGCAAGGGCAACAAGTATCCAGAAATCATCAACAAGATGGCACAGCTTGAGGTTACTCTCCTTGACTGGTACGACACCAACAAGGGTGGCTCAAAGTTCGCAGTATTCGCAAACAAGTGCTGGCCAGCATGGCAGCCAATCTTCGAGTTCGAGCCTTGCTACGTTAACTCACGTCTCACAGGCCGTGGTATTCCAGTAGCATGTGAGGTTGACCTCTACGGTGCTCTCTCTGAGTACATGGCAGAGTGCGCTTCTGAGAAGCCAGCAACTCTCCTCGATATCAACAACTCTGTTCCTGCTGACGTTATCCCTGCTGGTGCAAACCTCGCTGGTGCTGACCTCAAGGACCTCTATATGGGCTTCCACTGTGGTAACACATGTTCTTCTTGCATGAAGAGCTGCGAAATCAAGTATCAGCTCATCCAGGCTCGTCTCATGAGTCCAGATATCACAAAGGGTACTCTCGAGGGTCAGATTGCTGCAGGCAAGTCAACAATGTTCCGCATCCAGTCTAACTCAGACTCTAAGCTCGTTTCTTACATCGCTCAGGGTGAGTTCCTTGACATCGATCCATGCTCATTTGGTGGCATCGGTATCCACGCTATCCCAGGATTCGCACGCTTCTATCGTCACGTCCTCGTTGGCAAGCGTTTCCCACACCATGGTGCTTACGCATTCGATCACGTTGGCAAGATTCTGTTCGAGGCTCTTCGTCTGCTCGGCGTTGAGGATATCAACACTCCTCTCCCAACTGGTCAGCTCTATCCAGGCGAGAACCCATTCGCTCTCTAAGAATTTTAATTCTTCACATAAAAAAGTCACCGCAGCATCACGTTGCGGTGATTTTTTTATGTATTGATTTTATCGGTTTCACAAATGGAAGAGTCCATTACAATAAAACAGGTATCGGGTGCGTTATATATTTAATATATAAAAGAAACATAAAATGCAATATAGACTATACGCCCCAAAGGCAATTGACTGTGTAATAAATCTTCCGGCTTCTAAAAGCATCAGCAACCGTGCCCTCGTTATCAATGCCCTCTCGGGCAGTAAGGAGGTTCCAGAAAACCTCAGCAACTGTGACGATACCGACGTAATGGTGGCTGCCTTGCGCGATATGCCTTATGAGATCAACATCAAGGCTGCTGGTACCGCTATGCGCTTCACCACAGCCCTTCTCTCAGTTACAGAGGGCGAGGAGCACATAATAACAGGCACAGATCGCATGAAGCATCGCCCTATCGAGGTTCTCGTGAATGCCTTGCGCAACCTCGGTGCTGATATCGAGTATGCAGGAGAAGAAGGCTTTCCTCCACTCAAAATCCGTGGAAAGAAGTTGGCAGGCGGTTTGCTTGAGATTCCGGGCAACGTATCTTCACAGTATATTTCTGCATTACTGATGATAGGTCCAAAACTAACAAACGGTCTTACTTTGCGCCTTACAGGCGATATCATCTCACGTCCTTACATCGAAATGACAATCTGCACAATGCAGGAGTTTGGGGCTGACGTGGAATGGGCTGACGGCTCTACTATCCGCGTTAAGCCAGGAGGATACAAAGAGCGTCCGTTCTTCATCGAAAACGACTGGAGCGCATCAAGCTATTGGTACGAAATGGCTGCTCTGATGAATATAGCCAACACCCAACACCAAGCGCCCAAAAGCCAGATAACCCTCACAGGTCTCATGGACGGTTCTCGTCAAGGTGACTCTGCTATAAGATACATGTTCAGCGTGCTCGGCGTTAAAACATCCTTTGCTACAAGAAAGAAGCTCGTACCTACAAACGTAGCTCTCAAGGCTCAGAAATGCACAATGCCACGCTTCGACTTCGATTTCATCAATCAGCCTGACCTTGCCCAGACTCTCGTGGTATGCACAGCATTAATGGGCATCCCATTCCGTTTCTCAGGATTACAGACACTCCGTATCAAGGAAACTGACCGCATCGCAGCTCTCAAGAAGGAGATGAAGAAACTTGGTTATGTGCTCGATGATTCAGAAGAGGGCGTTCTCTCATGGGACGGCACACGATGCGAACCAGACGCAGAACCAGCTATCGACACCTACGAGGATCACCGCATGGCAATGGCATTCGCTCCAGCAGCAATTCTCTTCCCAGGCCTCATAATCAACAACCCAGAGGTAGTTAGCAAGAGCTATCCGCAATATTGGGAGAACCTGAAGGTAGCAGGGTGGGAAATAAAAGCCTAACAGGCCTACCACCTTCCCCCTCCCATAAAGGGAGGGGAGTAATTACTTTTTCAAATCAAAATAACACTCGATATCATAATAAATCAGATTACAGACCTAATCATTGCCCAATTCAGTTACTGACATATTATCAAATCTTTATCGGAAAGCTTTTCGCAAAAGATACTATCTACTCCCCTCCCTTTATGGGAGGGGTATGGGGGTGGGTCTGTTATTGGCATTAATACTTTTTTCCTCTTGCTCCAACAAAAAGAACACGGCACAGAGTCGTTGGTGGCAGGCATTCACAGCAAAATACAACACATACTATAACGGCACACTTGCATATATCGATGGCTCTTTGGAAAAAGAGAACGGCAACAAGGACAACTACACCGAGATGCTGCCTCTCTATACCGTGGGCAATAAAGCAAGTCGCGAACTTGGCAAGAGCAACTACGAAACTGCCATCGAGAAGTGCCAGAAGACAATCAAGTTACATAGCATCACGGCACGTCCAGAATGGAATAAGTCACGTAAAAAGACCGAAAGGGACATAGAATGGCTTAACCGTAAGGAATATAACCCTTTTCTCTGGCGAGCATGGATGCTCATGGGACGCTCACAATTCTACAAGGGCGACTTTGACGAGGCTGCATCCACATTTACCTATATGTGCCGCCTATACAAAACCCAGCCTGCAATTTACGGTAAGGCTCGTGCATGGCTTGCCAAGTGCTACATAGAGCAGGACTGGATATACGATGCAGAGGACGTAATCCGCAATACACAGCGCGATTCCATAGACTGGCGCGCGCAAAAGGAATGGGACTACACCTACGCCGACTATTATCTCCACATAGGCGATCTTGAGAATGCAGAGAAATATCTGCGTAAGGTCGTGAAGCACGAAATGCGCTCAAAACAGCGTGCACGAGAATATTATCTTCTCGGACAGGTAGAAGCTGCACTCGGACATAAGGACGAGGCTTACAAGGCGTTCAAGAAAGTTATTAGCCAGAACCCGCCATACGAGGTGGAATTTAATGCCCGAATAGCTATGACCGAGGTTCTTGCCGACGGAACTCAGGCACGAAAGATGATTATTCGCCTAAAGCACATGGCATCCGACGACAATAACAAGGACTATCTTGATCAAGTATATTATGCCATCGGCAATATCTACCTTACCTTGAAAGATACCACACAGGCCATCTACGCATACGAGGCAGGCAACAAGAAGGCTACACGTTCAGGTATAGAGAAAGGTGTGCTACTCTTGCATCTTGGCGACCTATATTGGGCAAAGGAGAAATACGGCGATGCAGGTCGTTGCTACGGTGAGGCTATCGGTCTTCTCGACAAGGATCGCGATGACTACAAGCAGCTTTCTGAGCGCAGTAAGATTCTCGATGAACTCACTCCATACACCAATGCCGTAGAACTTCAGGACTCTCTTCAACTCCTTGCCAAGATGAGTGAGAAAGATCGTAACGCTGCTATCGACCGCGTAATAACCGCCTTGAAAAAGAAGGAAAAAGAAGAACGCGACAAGGCGGCAGAGGAGAACGTAGCAGCCGTACAGGCAAGAAACAATACTGGTCAGAGGCAGAACAACTCTACATCACAGAATAACCGTACTACGGGAAGACAAAACGCAGCATGGTATTTCTACAACCCAACCACCGTGCAGCAAGGTAAGCAAGCCTTCGCTCGTGCATGGGGTAAGCGAGACAATGTAGATAACTGGCAGCGTGTCAATAAATCCATAGTTGGAAACATCGGGAGTGAGAATACGGAAGAGCCTATATACACAGAGCAACAACTTGACTCAATAGCAGCCGTTGAGGAGAAGGCAGAGAAAGAGAAGGCTCGTCTTGACACGGCAGCCAACGACCCTCACAAGCGTGAATACTATCTTGCACAGATACCATTCACACCAGAGCAGATTGAGGAGAGCAATGCCCAGATTGAGGACGGTCTTTTCCATTCCGCTGTCATTTTCAAGGACAAGCTCGAAAACCTCACGCTATCAGAAAAATCGTTCACACGTTTGCTTCGTGACTTCCCAGAAACGCAGACAAAGGACGAGGTATATTACCACATGTACCTACTATACGCTCGCAAGGGAGATAATATCAAGGCACAAAGGTATCTGAACAAGATGAAAAACGAGTGTGCTAATTCCAAATGGACCACCATTCTCACCGACCCTTATTTCGAGGAGAATGCGAAGTACGGCACACATATCGAGGACTCTCTATACGCAGCCACATACGATGCCTTCAAGAACGACCGCTTCGAGGAGGTGAAGAATAACGCAAACATATCCGACAAGCGATTCCCTCTTGGCGACAACAGGGATAAGTTCCTGTTCATCTCCGGACTAAGCCAGCTCAACGAAGGCGATGCCGACGGATGCCTTGCCCGTCTCGACACCCTCGTAAAGGCATATCCGCAGAGCAAGGTCAGCGAACTCGCAGGTATGATTATCAACGGTGTCCGTCAAGGCCGCACACTCGTTGGCGGTAATTTCAGTATGGAGGATGTATGGAACCGCCGCACAGCCGTGATGTCGGATAAGGACACCACAAATGCCAAGGGATTCTCCGACGAGAGGAACACCGAGTTCACCTTCATGTTCGTCTATAATCCCGACTCCATCAGCGAGAACAAACTGCTGTTCCAGTTGGCAAGATTCAACTTCACGAACTTCGTAGTGCGCAATTTCAACATCGAGATTGCCGATGCCGCCGGCCTCCATCACATGATGGTCACAGGCTTCCGCTCATTCGACGAGGCCCGCCAGTATGCTCGCGTACTATATAAGAATGACGGTATGATGAACGCAGCGAAGGGTAGTCGCTCTATTGTGATAAGTAACGAGAACCTCCCAATGCTCGGCACCCAGTATAGCTACAACGAATACGATGCCTTCTACACAGAGCATTTCCTGCCTCTCAAAATCGATAATCCTTATATGCTCTATGAGCCTGACTACGACGAGAAGGAGATTGAGAAAGACTTGAACAGAAGGAACGTGAACGTAGCTCCTGCCCTACCTTCCGAGACCGTTGCTCCTAACGGCGCAGCACCAGTCTCCGGCTCTGAAGAAGGTGACGAAGAGGATGGTAACAACACCTCATTCGGTTTGGATATGCCACAGAATGATGCCATCATCCCACAGACTGAGGAAACTATCGACGTTCCATCGGAAGAGACACCTGTTCAGGCTCAGCCAGAGACCGATATTGTCGTTCCAAACGAAGAGGTTCCTGTTCAGAACCCATTAGAAGAAACTATCACAGTACCTAATAATGAGGTTCCAATTCAGAATCCACTCGAGGAAACAATCTCTGTCCCTACGGAAATGGAGGCACCAGTTCAGCCTCAGCAGCAGGAAGACGGAATCACCATTCCTACGGAAGAAAAGCCTCAAGTTCAGCCTCAAACTGATGACACAGAGGTTATCCTTGACATCCCTGCAACCTCTGCCCCAGAGCAGCCACAGCAACAGGAAGAGGATATCATCACCGTTCCTACTGAAGACACCCCAGCCCAGCCTCAAACCGAGGATAGCTTCATCCTTGAAGAGAACACTCCAGAGGTCAACAACACCCCGACTGAGGAAATCATCATCGTTGAGGATGCCAAGAAACCAGAAGAGCCTCAGCAGGAGGAGAAGATTATCCTCGACGACAGCCCAAAGGAAGACTCCAAGCTCCTTGAGGATGAGTACTATGAGTTGGATGGGTTCTAAGACCCCTTTCCTGCCCTGCGGGCATCCTTTCCCCATGAAGGGGCAAGGAGCATTCGCGCAAAGGGCATGTTAGTGACTTCATAATCAATAAATAATGTTTAATTCACCCCTTTATCGGAAAATACTATCCCCTTGCCCCTTCACGGGGAAAGAGTGCCCGCAGGGCGGGAAAGGGGTCGTGGTTGTTAATGCCTATGACAAACGGACACTTACTTTGGGTTGACGACGAGATTGAGCATCTCCGCGCCCATATCATCTTCCTTGAAAAGAAAGGCTACGATGTAGTGACGGTGAGCAATGGACTCGACGCCGTGGAGCAATGTCAGCAACAGACATTCGACCTCGTCTTCCTCGACGAGATGATGCCCGGCATGTCTGGTCTCGAAACCCTACAGCGCATCAAGGACATACAGCCACAGACTCCTGTCGTCATGGTGACAAAGAGCGAGGAGGAGGACATCATGGATCAGGCCATCGGCAAGAAAATTGCCGACTACCTCATCAAGCCCGTCAATCCTATGCAGATTCTCCTCTCCCTGAAGAAGAACATACACAGCCGCAAGATAGTCACCGAGGTGACACAGACAGGCTATCAGCAGAACTTCCAGAACATATCAATGAAGATATCCGATTGCCGAAACATCGACGATTGGAAAGAGGTGTACAAACTCCTCGTGCGATGGGAACTGGAGCTATCCGCCACACAGTCTTCTATGACCGAGATGCTCAAGATGCAGAAGGAAGAGGCTAACCTCGGATTCGCCAAGTTCATAAAGAAGAACTATATGGACTGGGTTGCGCCTACCCCACCACAACACCCATCAGCCAACACCCAACGCCCACTCCTGTCACCCGATATCTTCAAGACAAAGATATTCCCGCTACTCGACAAGGGCGAAAAGGTGTTCCTCATCGTAATCGATAACTTCCGCTTCGACCAGTGGCGCGTACTTGCCGAGGAAATCGGCGATATGTTCGACATCGAAGAAGACCTCTACACCAGTATTCTGCCAACCGCCACGCAGTATGCCCGCAACGCCATTTTCAGCGGACTCATGCCACAGCAGATAGCCAAGATGTTCCCCGACCTATGGGTTGACGAGGACGAGGACGAAGGCAAGAACCTCAACGAGGCACCTCTTATCAAGACACAGATAGAACGCTATCGCCGTCACGACACGTTCTCATATCATAAGATAAACGACTCCAACGGCGGCGACAAACTCATGCAGCAGTTCAAGTCGCTACAGCAGAACGACCTCAACGTGGTAGTGATCAATTTCATTGATATGCTATCCCACGCACGTACAGAGTCGAAGATGGTGCGTGAGCTTGCAAGCAACGAGAGCGCATACCGCAGCATCTCCCTCAGCTGGTTCAAGCACTCCGTACTCTCCGAACTCTTCACCGCCCTCGCCCAGACCGACTACCGCGTCATCCTCACCACCGACCACGGCAGCATACGCGCCGACCGTCCGGTGAAGATAGTAGGCGACCGCAACACCAACACCAACCTTCGCTATAAGCTCGGCAAGAACTTGTCCTACAACAGCAAGGACCTCTTCGTCATCAAAGAGCCACAGAAAGCGCAGCTCCCTGCACCGAACCTCTCCACGAGCTACGTGTTCGCCACCGGCAACGACTTCTTCGCCTACCCGAACAACTACAACTACTACGTGCAGTATTATAAGGACACCTTCCAGCACGGCGGAATCTCCATGGAGGAAATGCTCATCCCACTCATCACGATGAAGGGAAGGAAAAAATAAAAAGCAAATCACAGCCCCTTTCCAGCCCTGCGGGCATCCTTTCCCCGTAGAGGGGCAAGAAGTAGGTTAGTAAGATAAACGCAAATTGTACATTGTAAATAGCTAAATAGTATATTCACATAATGGAAGAACAATCTAAAAAAGTCCCCCTCGGGGGGCAGGGGGGCCTGAGAATCTCCTCTCTTGAAGAAATCTCATCAGCAGCCAAGCAATTCGTGGCTGCTATGGGCAACAACACCATCTTTGCCTTCTACGGCCACATGGGCGCAGGCAAGACAACATTCATCAAGGCAATCTGTGAGGAACTCGGCGTGCAGGACGTCATCACATCCCCAACCTTCGCCATCGTAAACGAATACACCGATGGACAGGGCGAGCCTGTCTATCACTTCGACTTCTACCGCATCAAGAAGCAGGAAGAAGTCTATGACATCGGTTTCGAGGACTATGTAGAATCCGGCTCTGTCTGTCTCATGGAATGGCCAGAGCTCATCGAAGACATCCTCCCTTCCGACACGGTGAAAGTCTCAATCACCGAACAACCAGACGGCTCCCGTCTCGTGGAGTTCCTCAATTAAGAGATTAAAAAACGTCAGTTCGACGAATTGAAGGCTACAAGGTCAGTAGGACCGACACCTAAAAGAGCAGTCCGTAAGGGCTGTTATTATGTAGATGTGCGATTTACAGAGCGCCATAGGTGCGATACCTGAAAACCAAGACTTTAGGTGTCGGTCCTACAGACCTCATTCCCACAATATCGACCACATATAACAGCCCTTACGGACTGCCCTTTTAGGTGTCGGGCTTTCAGCCCCTCGCTGCACTTAATTTCATAGAATTCACGTTAATAGTGAATCTATGGATTGATTTAGACAACACGATCATCCCTTTTCGGAACAAATATTGCCATTTCAAGAATAAAACATAATAACGAAACGTTATTATGTGTACTTTTGTAGAATATTTTGAGGTTAGAAGATTAGGGGTTGGAAGGTTAGAGCCTTAGACCTTTGTCCTTAGACTAAACAGAGACTTAAAAACTACAAAAAATATGAATAAGACAGTATTTGTGACAGGTGCCAATAAAGGCATAGGATTTGGAATAGCAAAGTATCTTGGACTTAGTGGCTGGAAGGTAATCCTCGGAGCACGCGACGAAAAGCGTGCTAACGATGCCATTGCAGAACTGAAGGCTCTCAACATCAATGTGGCAGGTTGGGTAAAAGTAGAGCTTGCCGACCTCGACTCTATCAAGAGTGCGGCTGATGAGCTGAACGCAAAATATCCAGAGCTTTCCCTGCTCGTGAATAATGCCGGCATTCCGGGCAATATGGCTCACAAGAGTTGGGAAACAGAGATCAAGGACATCAAGGAGACACTTGACGTGAACTATATCGGTACTTTTGCCTTGACAAAGGCTCTCCTGCCATTGATTCAGAAGAACAGGGGAAGAATCGCCAATGTCACCGTTCCTTCAGAGGTCAGCCCTTATTGGCATCCACTTGCATACGTAGCAAGTAAGGCATCGCAAAATGCTATGACTGGCATTATGGCAATGGAGTTCCAGCAGAACAATATCCCTGTCGAGATCTTCACCGTACACCCAGGACCAACCACAACCGACCTCAATGGCAATATGTCATTGCCAGGTTTCCACAACATCGACACAGTAGGCGAGAAGTTCGCCGAACTTATCAACGACGGCAACAATCATCAGGGAGAGTTCATCGAACTATACCCTATCGTTGAAGAATAGGTTGAGATTAAGATATTAATAGATTAAGAAATTAAGATATTAAGGAATTAAATGCTAAGACGCGAAGACACAAAAAGAAACTCTGTGTCTTCGCGTTTTTGCGTTTGAAAAAACATCTAAACGCGAAGTCACAAAGACGCTGTTTTTTTTATCTCTTAAATACGGATATGTTTGGAGGTATCAGATTATTTATATTCAAAGAATATGCTATTTATCGTCAATGCCCGGTAGTGTAAGCCGAACTGTGTCAAGGCTCTGTTCCTTATATCTTTAACCTCAGATGGGAGACGTGATTTATAATCGCGTTTTCCAGATGAGGAGCCTTTCTAGCTGCAAAGTTACATAATTTCAAAACGGTCTCCAAATTTTATAGCTAATTGTTGCGAGATAAGCCCCCAATTGGACAGAGGCATAGTCCATTTCTCTTTGATGTTGCGGTAGGCCAAATAGACGAGTTTCTCCAGAGCTGTATCAGACGGGAATACGCCTTTGTTCTTGGTCACCTTACGTATTTGGCGATGATAGCCTTCTACGGTGTTTGTCGTATAGATGAGACGACGTATTTCCTTGGTGTACTGGAAAAACTCAGTCAACCGCTCCCAGTTATCACGCCATGATTTGATGACGATGGGATACTGCTCACCCCACTTGGCTTCTAGGTCGTCCAGCTCCGTTTCAGCAGCCTCCTTGCTGACAGCTCCATAGACACGCTTCAAGTCCTTTAGGAACTCTTTCTGATGCTTGCTGCCTACATACTTGATTGAGTTGCGTATCTGATGTACGACGCAGAGCTGCACAGCCGTATGGGGAAACACGCTCTGGATGGCATCAGGGAAGCCTTTCAGACCATCCACACAGCATATCATGATATCCTCAACACCACGGTTCTGAAGGTCAGTGAGAACCTCCAGCCAGAAGTTTGCACCTTCGCTCTTTGCCACGTACATGCCAAGCAGTTCCTTGTGACCCTCTTTGTTGATGCCAAGTACGTTGTAGATGGCGCGAGTAACGGCACGCCCATTATCATCCTTTACCTTGTAGTGAATGGCATCAAGCCAGCAAATAGCATATACAGCATCTAGGCTGCGGGACTTCCATTCCTTAATCTCAGGAAGGACACGGTCTGTTATAGCACTGATAGTCTCTGCAGAGAGCCTGGTGTTGAACTCACGCTCAAAGTAACTGCTAATCTCACGAGTACTGGTACCAAAGGCGTACATGCCAATTATCTGATCTGCCATGCCTTCTGCAAGAATCGTCTCTCGCTTACGGACTGTCTGAGGATCAAAACTGCCATCACGGTCACGAGGAGTCTCAACGGTCACTTCACCATACTGAGTCTGTACCGTCTTTGACATCTTGCCGTTACGACGATTGCCTGATTCACGCGATACATCATTCAGGTGAGCATCCATCTCACCCTCAAGAGCTGCATTCAATATACGCTCCAACATAGGTGCCAAGGCACCCTCTTTTCCAAACAACGGCTTGCCTGTACGCAACTGCTCGGCTGCCAGCTTGTAATCAATTTCTTCGTTTGCCATCATAAAATAAACTGTGTTATACTACTTTTTATTGTTGCCTGACACAGTTTACTTTACACTCTCTAATGCCCATAAGCAGATAGTACGTCAACATGAACTTCTGTTTCGAAAATGCGATAAACAAGTCGATGCTTCTTTGTAATTTCGCGACTCCACCGGCCTTCTGGCTTTCCCTTCAATGGTTCAGGATGTCCCAACCCTGTTTTAGGATGATCATAAAGTTCACCAATGAACCCAATAGCCTTTTTGTAAGCTTTAGGTTCATAGCGTAGCGTTTTTTCAAGACTACCAGAGCCTCTTCCTTTATGATAACTTATATTGGCTCATAAACTGCGTATATATTTGTCGAGTTCATCAACACTTGCAAAACTCTTACCAGACTGTTTCTCCGCACGTTCAATCTTGGCAAAGAATTCATCCTTTGTCATCAAGGTAGCGTCCTCCTTCTCTGCCACGAGTTTACGCAAGTATTTTGCAGCTCGTTTCATAAGGTTCTCATCTTCAGCAATAATGCTCATATTGCGAAGAATTTCGGCATTCATCTGTATTGCTGTCATAACTTCAATGATTATTATTTTGTTGCAAAG
Source organism: uncultured Prevotellaceae bacterium (assembly GCA_946411565.1). GTDB lineage: Bacteria > Bacteroidota > Bacteroidia > Bacteroidales > Bacteroidaceae > Prevotella. The sequence goes on from CAMKEM010000019.1 coordinate 44,460, forward strand.
TTAAACATAAAATCCGAATAAACCAAATTTTTGAGCATAGTCGCATCAAAAAACAACTAAAAGGGAAATAAAACAAGAAAGTTGCTGTTTTATCATTACCAAAAGACGTTGTTCTCTAAAAATCTCAGCCCTCGTTACGTAGCTGTAGCGAGGGCTGAATATATTATGCGACATCCGAGCGAAAATATTTTTTACATAGATGTCTGTAAGAAACATGAAATAATCACGGAAATGTTTGGTGGAATGGGAAAGAATGAGTATTTTTGCATCCGAAGGGCACTCTAATGTGTTCCTTACCTAATAATGACACGTACAACAATTATTGTTGAAGTAGTTCTCCTTCCAACAAAAAGTTACCATGACAAAAAATCTCTCTAAACTATACCATTATGACAATAGCAGAATTACCAATTGTATCGCATTGGGACTACAAAAATAACATTGAAAGCCCAGATTCAATTGCAGCAAAAAGCAATAATAAAAAATATTGGTGGTTATGCCCTGATTGTGGGAAATCATTTCCTAGAACTCCACTAAAAATGAGCATTGGCACATGTAGATGTAAGGATTGTGGTTCCAAATATCGTGCAAACATCCGTTACGCTAGCTTGCTCAAGTATAGGAAATCCGTGGCAGATATTCCAGAAGTGGCAGTACTATTTGCTTCTGAATATAATGACCGTAAGGCATCTGAGGTACTTTCTATGAGTGACAGGAAATATAAGTTTCATTGCAAGAATTGTGGTGCACTATTTGAACGACAGACTAAAAATGTAACTTTAGGACAATACTATTGTGATAACTGCACTCAAGAGAGAAGGAGAAATAGCTATCTTAAAACTCGCTATGAGAAACATGAAACTTGCGCTCAGCGTGAAAATATAATTAAAATATGGGATTATGAAATGAATGCCGCAGAAGAAATTTATCCGGATAAACTAACAGCGCACTCAAAAAGAGAAATACATTTACTCTGTCCTGTATGTGGTAAGAGATGGAGGGATTTTCCCGATGCGAGATACGACAAACAACCCATGTGTCCTGATTGCGGAAACAAGCGAGCAGGAAAGGCGAACAAAGATAGAGCATTAATAGCGAATGGCTCTGCTGCTGATGCTGACTCAAGAATTCTCAAATACTGGCATCCTACTAAAAACGGAAATTCCACTCCATATGATTATACACGAAATGCACCTGATGTGTGTGTGTTTTTATGTGAATTAGGTCACGAATATGAGATGCCCATTGTTGATTTCATTAATAGATTGCATCCATGTCCAATATGCAAACCTGGTAGTCACACATCATTTGCTGAGAAAGTTATTGCATATTATCTATCAAAAATAGTAGAAGTAATCGAGAATTATAGGATATTAGAATTGAGAATGGAATTTGACATTTGGATTCCAACAATGAATACCGCTATAGAATATGATGGAAGTTATTATCATAAAGGCAGAGAAAACAGAGATAGGAAAAAAGACATTTATTGTGCAGAAAATAAGATAAGGTTGGTGAGAGTAAAGGAATGTAAAGAAAATGTTCATGGTCAAGAAGGAATACACTACGATTTCGACAGTATGAATTACCAATGGTTGATGGATGTTATATGTGACGAATTAAACATACCTCATATTGTTGTTGATATGGTACGTGATACCCCCGATATATACGCAAAAGTAAGATATAGCAATCTGAAAAACAGTATAGCCCTCACTCGTCCTGATGTAGATAGATTATGGGATTTAGAACGTAACAAAAATATTAAAACCTACGACGTTGCTCAGTTCTCTCGTCAAAAGTTTTTTTGGCGTTGTCCTGATTGCGGTTCGACATGGTCTGAAAGTCCTTTTGAGGTTTGTGGACGAAAATATCCTTGTAAAGTGTGTGGCTTGAAAAAAAGAGGGCGAAAAGCAATGCCCCTTACTCTTTAAGAATCACCCACACAAAAACTTTTGTAAAATTATGTGGCAGTTAGCAGGTATTACGGCTAATTCTCAATAGTATAATATACAAAAATCAGTTGGTGACAAATTGTCACCAACTGAAAACTTTCTAATCTGGAAAGAATAAAGTTTTTTTGTAAAAATTGAGGGTTAAATATATTTTTCAACTGGTGGCAAATTGTCTCCAGTTGAAAGAGACTTGCTGATATTCTTAGAGTTATATCACATAATAATTCTCTTTTTCCAAAAGCAAACTTACATCTTATAGCAGAGGTGGAGATGTCGCTTAATAATAAAAGAAAGGAAAAAGTTTGATGATATTTTGTGAATATACTTTATTTCACAAAATCAAAGTAACTCCTATGCAGCTCCCTTGCAAGTCCTATGTAAGTCCCATTTTTCGCCTTTTCTACGGAACGGACTTACAACGGACTTGGAACGGACCTGAAACTCTAAGTTTGCATCGTCTAAGAAAAAGATAGGATAATCTTTGCTTAGTA
>CAMKEM010000020.1 GCA_946411565.1 uncultured Prevotellaceae bacterium
GTTAAAAACAGCTTGCTGTTTGCCACATAGCCAATTCGTCGAATCGACGTTAATTTATTAGAACGCTAAGACGCAAAGTCGCAAAGGTTATTTCTGAACACGGAACTCACGGAATTAACGAAAAATTTCGTTTCTTTAGTGCATTCCGTGTTCGTAAAAAGAAAGACCTCTGCGTCTTTGCGTCTCTGCGTTTAGTTAAAGCGTATCATTTCCACCGCCTGAGTTGCCACCGCCACCAGAAGGTGTGTCGTTGATTCCGCTTCCTGCGCTCTCCCCATCAGGCACGAGGAATGCGTCGATGCTCTGTCCATAGCTGCTCTTCGCGAGGTTATACGCGAGCTCTCCCTGATGCTCTGCAAGGAGCGTATCATTTACGGCTATGAGGCTCTGAGAAGAAATGAGAGTCTTGCCGTTGCTCTTGCGAGAATGAACCCAACCGAAAGCACCCACGAAGTTAGCGTTGGAGTGCGCGAGACAGCCGTCTGAGGTAGAGAAACCCTCGCGAGCCACGATGTCCCAGAGCTTCGTCTCTGTATCAGAAGCGTCAAGAACTACCTTCCACGCAGAGAACTGACAGTAAGGGATGCTTGTCTCTGCATTCACCTTCTGCTCCACCTTGAAGAAGCTGATCTGGTCGCCATACTCGTAGTCGGGATTGTTATCCACAACCGCCTTCGCGAACTGCGCCACGGTGGTAGCGTTGGTGATGGAAATGACACCGAGGTGGATGTCGGTAACTGCGCCGTTGCCTGTGCCAGAGATCACGATTGCAGGGAGCGAGCCTTGCGAAATCTGATAGGCAGTAGCCACGCATCCACCGCCAGCCACCTGCTGCTTGGTGAGATAGACGGGAGTGCGCTGCATGTTCACCTTCACGAACATGTTGTAGTCGGAGCAGTTCTTCGGACGACTCTCAAAGCCATAGTTGAGGAGCGGACGAATGCCTTTGTACATCGCGATGATGTTGCCCCAGCGTGTGCGAGTCTGCATCTGCGCATTGGTGCGAGGGTTGCGAACCAGTGTCACCTTCTCGCTTACAACGGTCTGGCCGTTGAGGTTCTTGAAAGTGAGGTTTCCCATAGAACCCTTCATCTTTCGAACGATACCATTGAGTATTGCCATAATGGAAAAAATTAAATTGTTAATAATGAAAAGTTTATAAATCATAGGCCTGAAGCCCTTTTAGCCAATCGGATTAGTAACGGAATGAAAGCGAACCTGCAACGGACCAAATACGGTCCTATTTTCGCGCTCCGGCTCCCTCCCTACGGGGGAGGGCGGGGGGAGAGGCCGCTGGTCTTTCTTGATTTCCGACTGCAAAGTTACAACATTCTCATTGCGGTTCACGAATGTTTCGCGAAAAAATTTTTTATTTTTTCAGGAAGGGGCATGAGTGTCAAGTGTCACGGTGTCACGAGTGTCATTTAAGCATTTCGGAGTGCGGAGAATCCCCATAATAATATATAAAATATTTTATATATTATTATGAGCACTTTCCCCCTCTCTTTTTAATTAGAAACCCTTAATGACACTAATGACACCATGACCTAATGACACCACACGAAAAAATGGTTCGAGTCTTTGGCATTACGTGAAAAATGTGTAACTTTGCAAACAAACATACCGTAATAGCATGAAACTTACTCCTGAACAGATAGCAAAGATTCGGCAGAAGGAAGCTAAGATGCCTGATGCCTTGAAGCGTTCTTCCGAGGTGGATTACTACCACGGATGGTTCTTCGTGACGTTGAATACGAGGAATGTGGTGCCTGTGCTGAGTGTCTGTGAGGGGGATGTGAGGAAGGCGAATGGGGAGATTGGGGCGCCAAGATGCGTGTACACGAAGGTGGGGAGAGGGGTGATGGAGGCCGTTGCCTCAATTCCTAACTATCATAAAGGCGTGGTGGTGGATGCTTTTGAGATAATGCCTGAGCATTTGCACATATTGCTGTACCTATTGCCTGAAAACAGGGAGCATTTAGGGCGAATAATCGGTGGCTTCATGATGGGGTGCAGCCATGCCTATTGGGACACGCTGGGCATTGATTGGCGCAAGGACCACCCCACACACAGCGCTACAGCGCGGCAAATGCAGGATAGAGACCACACGCGGAGCTACCGCGGCCCTGCCCTCTTCGTTCACGGCTACAACGACATGGAGCCAGTCACCGAAGAGGAGGTGGAGGTGAAGAGGGCGTACATACGCGATCAGGTGAGGAAGAGACTGATACAAGGCGATAACCACGAGTGCTTCCGAAAATACCGCCATCAGCATTCACGCAACTGGACGGTGGAGCGATGCCAGAAAGCCATTGGCGCGGATAGATGCTTCAAGTATGATGCCGCCAACAGGGAGAGGGCGATGGCGAATGTGCAGACAAAGCTGAACAAGGATGCTGCTGGCATTTGTCTTGATTACATCGGCAACAAATCGCTGCTCTATTCGGAGAAGAAACTACCCCTGGTGTGCCATCGTGCAGATGCAGCACGCTTTGAGGAACAGAAGGCGGCGGTGCTGTCGGCAGCAAGAGATAACTGGGTGATTGTGAGTGCGTTCATCTCGCAGAAGGAGCGCGACATCAAGCAACAGCTGATGGTGGAGCAACTGCCCTTTATCGAGATTATGGATAATGGCTTTTCTGATAAATACAAAGGCACGGGCAAGGCATTCTATGCGTTGGCAGAGAATAGGTTATGCCAAATCTCGCCGTGGGTGTATGAGTATCAGAAAGACGGCACGATGGTGAGCCGTGAAATGTGTCTGGTGATGAATGAACTGGCACGCATGATCAGCGGACGAGAGGACGACTGGTGGAAAACGTGGAAATTAGGTTAATAATGAAATAAGACTTCATATTAAATATAGGCGAGGTGAACGGCGTGCCCTCAGACACCGACTACTCCATCTTCCACAACCTCAACCACTTGGCTGAGGAGATATGCGCCTTCGAGGGCGAGGCAAGGGTGGTAGGGTGATGAAAAAAGCTGATTAATTTTGGATAATAGGGAATAAATGCGTATCTTTGCAGCCGAAAGAAACTTTATTGTAAACAAAAACAGAAAATGAAAAAGAACATTGCATTATTGCTTGGATTGGTGTTGGGGCTTGGCTTTGTTAGCTGCTCAAGTGACGACGATGACGACGAATACACCAATGGGGAAGGAAAGTATCTGGCCGAAAGGATAGTAACTCGTTATGACTGGAAAGATGGAAAACGTTCCAGTGAAGGGGTGACGTATTATATTCACAGGTATAACGAGAAAGGAAAAACTATCAGTATTGAATATCCTTACAATGGACATAGAATAGATATTTCATATGATGAAAAAGGCCGGGAAATAGAAAATGACTACGACCTTTCTAATAATTTGTTATATAAATATATATATGAACGCAACTCTTTTGGTAGGGATTCCATTAGGTATCGATACAGCGGAGAAAGGCTAATGGAAACTAAGGAATATGAATATGATAATAATAGAAGGGTTATAAAAGAAACCGAAACTTATTATAGTATTGATGGAAATAGAAAAACGGGTACTATTTACACACACGGATATGGTGAAAAGGCAGATACAACATATTTCTACCATCTTAATGATGGCTCGTTTTTCCGAAAGAATATAAGTGAAAATAATAGCAATAATGGAAGAACAAGAACCACAGTCGTCTATGCAAATGGTGATACGGATGTATTGGAATACATATATGAATACGACTCAAAAAGAAGAATAATAAAACACGTTGGACCTATATTTGCGGAAGGGGTGGATTCAACAAGATATGCTTCGACACAATATGTCGAGTATTCGTATGATGAAGATGATAGGCCACATATAATGCATTATAAAATTCCTGCAAAGAACGAGGAATACGACTTGGAATATACTTACAAATACAAGAAGAAATAACAAAAGAAATAATCCCGATTTGCTTGGCAGGTTGGGATTTTTTCATGCTCTTTTCTTTGCATAAAATCGCATATTTCCTGCATGAAAAAATGTTTGAAAATTTCGGAGAATTTATTTGGATAATCGGAGAGAAATAAGTAACTTTGTATGCTTTTCCCTACGTCTTTCATTGATGTGGTTGATGTTGTGGAAGTTAGCAAAATGAGAGTATTTTTTCAGAGTAAATCAACCTAAATTTATTAAAACAAAAAATGGAGAACTTAGAGACAATCCAGTATCTCGTGGCAACGGTGGAACGTCTCACCAAAGAGGGCACGACCTATAAGGTGGAACTTGAATACACCAAAGAGAGGGTGACGGCTCTTGAGGAGGAGGGCGCGAGGAAGGACGCGAGGATTTGTGAACTTGAGACAAGGGTGTCGGAACTGGAGAAGATGCTGCTTGCCAGGGGGACTACGATGAATATTCATCAGAACAACGGCATTGTGGGCGAGGGCGTTTCGGCTCACGATGTGGCTTTAGGACAGAAAGGAGGCAAGGATGCAGGTGACAGTGCAGGTGAATAAAGGGATAATTGCGGAGCACGTGGAATGCGGTGACGTGATGATCTCAGGCGAGGGCGTGAGGACGGAAGAACAAGGCGATATGACGGTGAATGTAAATGAGGATCTGTCGAGGGCGATGCGCGTGTTTGTGGAGGCTGGTCTGCTCGGAGAGGACTTGCAGCCTAAAGGCTTAAGCAATCCGGAGGCGGCGTATATCGCTTCGTGCATTTCGCAGAAGCTATGGCAGAAGAATCGTTGGAAGCCTTTCGAGAAGCTTTGGAATATAAACAATTTGGCTATGTATTACCAGAGGGCTTTGGGGGAGAAGAAGTCCACGGAGTTCATAGGGATGATTAACAGGATTTGCAAGTAACTGAGGGAGAGATAGATAAACTGCCTATATGCAGTAGCATTACTGCTTATAGGCAGTTTTTTTGTGGGGAAAGAAGTAATTTTGCACTCAGAAAATCGAGGAAACGGTTGGTGGAAAACCGAACTCGGTTTTCTGGGTGCTTTTCGTTTTTGGGCCCAGACGGAGCATTCGCTAATTGATAATTGATAATTAATAATTTAGAATGAATATGGAAATTCAGATTTTCAAGAATGAACGCTTCGGAGAAGTGAGAACAATGGTGATTAACGGTGAGCCTTGGTTCGTGGGTAAGGATGTTGCAATGATGCTTGGGTATGCGAATACTAAGGATGCTCTCGCAAGGCATGTGGATGCAGAAGATAAGCTGGGGTCGGGATTCACGACCTCAGGTCAGAGAAGAGAAATGACCATCATCAACGAGAGCGGGCTTTACTCTCTCATCCTTTCCTCAAAGCTTCCTCAGGCGAAGGAGTTCAAGCGCTGGGTAACGAGTGAGGTGCTTCCGCAGATCAGACAGACGGGTGGTTACATTCCTGTGAGCAAGGATGATGATGAGAGTGCGATTCAGCGCAAGGCTATCGACATCATGAACCGCACGATTGAGCAGATGAAACCGAAGGCGGTGCTTGCCTTGGCTGACGAGATAATCGGGAAGGAGCTGAGCGAGGCGAACAGGGACGCGGAGGACACGCTGACGGCTACGCAGGTGGCGAAGACGTTTAACATGACGGTGTTCAACTTCAACGCGGTGCTTCGTGATCTTGGCATCCAGTATCGCAGGGGTGGACGATGGAACATCTCGGATGACCTTGCTGACCGTGACTTCGTGAGGCTGAGGACGCATGTGAGCTACTCGCTGAAGGGTAGGAAGAAGGTGCGCACGTACATGACGTGGACGATGAGCGGGTTGCACTATCTTAATGCAAAGTTGGGGTATCCGAATTTCTAACGGCCTCTCCCCCCGCCCTCCCCCGTAGGGAGGGAGCCGGAAGGCGGTGGGGGGAAGGGGGAAATTTAATTGATAATTGAAAATTGATAATTGATAATTGAAAATTATGAGTGTACATGTAATTTACTATAGGGATGGGGCGAAAGTGATGCGCCCCATCCTCACCAGAGAGGAGTATCTGGCACTTCGCGGCACGAACAAGCAGAAGGCTATTCTGAAGGCTGTGCGCGAGGGTGATGAACAGATGAAGCACCGATTGTTGCAGATGAACTACTCGTGTCTGCCTAATGAGGATGGTTCGTTGAAGGGCAGTACGAGGATGAGCTCAACGGTGGGCATGGATATTGATCATGTGGCTTCCGAGGAGATGGTGCCGATGAAGGAACGTATCTTGGAGAAGAAAGACGAGCTTGGCTTGCTGATGCTTGAAGTGAGTGCACGAAAGCAAGGCTATCACCTTGTGTTCCGTCGCCGTCCTGAACTTTCGCAGGAGGAGAACCTGCGGTGGGCAAGCGAATTGCTTGGCGTTGACTTCGATGATAAGGCGAAGGATATTACGAGGGTGTTCTTCACGACATCGGATGGGGAGGATTTGATATTTCTGGAGGATAAACTGTTCGAAAGAACACCGACCCCTTTCCCGCCCTTCGGGCACCCTTTCCCCGTGAAGGGGCAAGGGGATAGTAATGAACCCGAAAAGGAAGTGCAAACGGAAGAAACGCATAAGGAAGAAACGCAAACGGAAGAAACGCATAAGGAAGAAACGCATAAGGAAGAAACGCATAAGGAAGGAACGCAAGCGGAAGGCACACAGAAAGCCCATGAGCGAAAAGAGGTAACTAACTCCTTGCCCCTTCACGGGGAAAGGATGCCCGAAGGGCAGGAAAGGGGTCGGTGTGCTGTTTTTGAAGGGCAGGAAAGGGGTCTTACTTACAACGGCCTCCCTTACTCCGCCATCATCAGCAAGTGGTGGGAGCTATACAACGAGGGAAAGGAACCAGTGAAGACGAACCGTGACGTGCTGACCTTTGAACTTGCCGTGAACCTTCGACACATCTGCGGCTTTGACCGCGAACTGATGGATAGCATCATTCCATGCTATGACGGATTCTCTGAAACGCAGAAGATGAAGTGCATCGACTCGGCATTGTCGGAGAAGCGCACACAGATGCCAAAGCGATTGAAGGATGTGCTTTTCGAGGTGCGTCGCGACCGCATGAACGAGGGCATGGAAACGGCTGGCGGTGAGGGCTTAGAGGTGGCTGTTCAGGAGGATGAGCGCTTCTACTACAACCGTCTGCCACGTATGCCGCAAGGGGTGCGCGAATCAATAGAGGCGGTAGGACCGATGTTGTCGATGCCCGTTATAGTGGCTATCTGTCCGGCTATCGGTACGCTTGCAACAGGCGTGCGACTCGATGTTCACGGTCAAAAGAAGGGGCTGAATCTGATAAGCTACATAGCAGGTGACTTTGCAAGCGGCAAAGGGCAGATAGACCCTGTGATTGGTGCCTGGCTGGGCGAGGTGAGGGCTCTCGACATGATGTATCAGCAACAAGAGGAGGATTGGCGACGCAAGAAACGTGCTGCCAAGAACAAGAAGGAGCAACCGGAAGAGCCGAAGTTACCTGTGCGTTGTCTGCCGCTGAATAACACGGTGGCGAATCTGGCTGAGCGACTTGCCAATACTGAGGGGAAGCATGCGTTTTCGTTCACTCCCGAGGCTGACACGGTGGCGCAGAAATGGAAGTCGGCAATGAGTGATTTCTCCGTGATGCTGCGTCAGAGCTATGACGGTTCGAGATACGACCGTGAGGCACGCTCTGCCGATGCCGTCAACGTGCATATCGAGCATCTGTTGTGGAATGTCTGCATGTGCGGCACGCCCGATGCGCTTTATCGTGTGGTATCGAATTACACGGACGGTTTTCAGAGTCGTATTGCCGTTGCACGGACTCCCGACAACACCTTTGCGCCACTTGAGGATAAGCCTTACGTGCTGACCGACCGCCAAAGGGAGCGCATTCAGCAGATAGCGCATTTGTTGCCGCTGATGCAGGGTGTGGTGGTGCTGCCGAAACTGGAGGCGAAAGGGCGCGAGTGGGTGGAGAACGAGCGTCTGGAAACGATGAAGAACGATGATAAGATTCGTGCCCGACAGCGTTTCCGTATCTGCGTGACGGCACAGCGAATGACTTGTTGTCTGATGCTCTGCAAGGTGGCTGAGACGCTGATTCAGAAGCATGGCTTGAACGGTGCTGAGGCGCTGTTGAAGCAGAAGCCTGAACTGTGGAAGGCGATGTTGCTGAAGGCGCAGACAACGCAGTTGCTTGAGACTTACGATGTGGTGGCTGACTATCTGATGGAGACGGCTCTCTACTTCTTCCGTGAGCGCATAGAGATGGCATTTTCCAGCCGTGACTACGTGGGTGGCAATGACCGCATACGTGTGGGTAGGAATGATTCTATCTTTGAGCGTCTGGATGTGGAGTTCGGCTTGGAGGGTGCTTTCCAGCATAGCGTCAGCGTGAAGGGGGCCAATGTGTCGCGCAATGCCGTCAAACAGATGTTGAAGAACTGGAAGAAACAGGGGCTCATTGTGCAGACGGAGGTTGGACGGTATAGGAAGGTGGTTAGTTAGGTTAGAGGTAAGGGGGGAGAAGACCCCCTGAATCCCCCTGCGTAGGGGGAGAGTTTAGAGTGGAGAGGGGGGAGTTTAGAGTGTCATTAGGTCATGGTGTCATAAGTGTCATTAAGGATTTTTACTGTTATGAATATCGAGAATACACAAGAATGCTTTGTGCAGCTCTGGCTTCGGCTGGAGCGCACGAGGCGACTGCTCTGGGGGCAGTATAAGCGTTTCTGCATCCGCAGGGTGCTGAAGGTGTGGTTTGGAAATGAAGCCGATGATGATTTCATCTGGAAGGTGTGCTTCAGGTGTGAACAGGAGGGATGGAATGAGCTTCCGCCGCCGTCGCTCTATCCGCGTAAGCATCGCGAACTGTTGCGTGCCATCGTGTCGGTGAAACTGGGCATCAGTTTTTACAAGGTTGACCTGAAAGCCCTTGACGCTGCTTATAGCATCGCTTTTCCGAAGAGTACGCCGATAAATGTGAGTCACCTATCCAGAAAGCCTAACCAGAACCCTGTAAGGGTGACATAACATAGGATAGGTTTTCACCCTATCCTGTTTTATGCCGTGCTTACAGCACTCTTTTTAAATCTCACTTGCAAAATCGCGCATCGCATAATGCCCATCGCGAAACGGGGAACATAATGAACCCCCATTGCGAAATGGGGGCGTTATATCCCCTGTATCTTTTTGTACCTTGCCCAACCTTCTGCTTTCTTGTATGCTTCAATGCTGTTGGCTGGAACGAGGAGGAGAAGGGAATCTGGGGTTTCTGCAAAAGAATAAATTTGAGAATGAGGTGGGATGGGGGCTTTACAAGTGATGGATTTGAGACTTGAGCAACCAAGGAATGCCTCATTCCCGATGGTTTTCACGGATTCAGGAATTGTGATTGAGGTGAGAGAAATGCAATTATTGAAAGTATTATCTCCTATCTTTATCACGCTGTTAGGGATTGTGATTGAGGTAAGTTCGATGCATTCATAAAAAGCACCATCAATATTTTTCATGGAGTTCGGGATGGTTATGGATCTGAGCGCTCTACAATTGGCAAAAGCACCTTCCATATTTGTCACGGAGTTTGGTATTGTGATTGAGGTAAGGGAGTAACAATCGCTGAATGCACTCCACCCAATGCTTGTTACGGAGTTAGGGATGGTGACAGAGGTGAGGTTCTTACATCCGCTGAAAGCATATTCCCCAATATGCGTTACACCATCTTCTATTACTATATTCTTGATTCTGTCTCGCTTGGAAGCCCACGGATTTATTGGCTCCTCCCATGTATAGTCTTTTGATATGGTCAATGTTCCATTAAACGACAGATCCCATGAGTCGTCAGCAAAATCTGCCCAGTAAGTATTAAAAAATCTATAGGCGGATATGCCAAGTGCTATTGTAATGAGAAGTAAACTTACTTTTTTCATTGTTTCGGAGTTGTTGGTTTTCGGTATAAGGCGTCAGACTTATACCTTCGTCTTCTGTTTTCGCTTCAGATTGCAAAAATAGTAAAAATGTGCGTAAGTACCAATTTTCTGTCGTGTTTTTTTGATTTCGGCATTGCAGAATGTTTTTTTAGGGGAAAAATTCGCTCGTCTCACAAAAAATAAGTAAATTTGCAACCTAATTGAAATTTGTACTTCAAAATTATAAAACAAGGAATGATTAACATTACTTTCCCTGATGGATCTGTTCGTTCGTATGAGCAGGGCATCACTGGACTTCAGATTGCTGAGAGCATCTCACCTGCTCTCGCACGCAGCGTTGTAAGCTGCGGTGTTAATGGTGAGACAGTGGAACTCAACCGTCCGATCAATGCTGATGCAAAGATTGCCCTCTATAAGTTTGAGGACGAGGAGGGTAAGCATAGCTTCTGGCACACAAGTGCCCACTTGCTTGCTGAGGCTCTCAAGGAGCTTTATCCTGGCATCCAGTTCGGTTTCGGTCCTGCTATCGAGGCTGGTTTCTTCTATGACGTGCTCCTTCCTAACGGAGAGCAGATCAAGGAGGGCGACTTTGCCAACATCGAGAAGAAGATGCTTGAGCTTGCCAAGAAGGATGAGCCACTCGTTCGTAAGGAAGTTTCAAAGGCTGACGCTATGGCTGCTTTCGGTGCCGACGGTCAGACCTACAAGTGCGAGCACATCGAGCAGGATCTCGAGGACGGCTCAATCACTACATATACTCAGGGCAACTTCACCGACCTCTGTAAGGGTCCACACCTCGTTTCTACAGGTGCTATCAAGGCTGTTAAGCTCACATCTATCGCAGGTGCTTTCTGGCGTGGCGATGCAAAGCGCGAGCAGATGCAGCGTCTCTACGGTATCTCTTTCCCAAAGAAGAAGATGCTCGACGACTACCTCGTTATGCTTGAGGAGGCTAAGAAGCGCGACCACCGTAAGATCGGTAAGGAGATGGAGCTCTTCATGTTCTCTGACCGCGTAGGCAAGGGACTCCCAATCTGGTTGCCAAAGGGCACAGACCTCCGCCTCCGTCTTCAGGATATGCTCCGCGCCATTCAGAAGCGTTTCGGCTATCAGGAAGTTATCACTCCGCATATCGGTTCAAAGAACCTCTACGTTACTTCTGGTCACTATGCACACTACGGCAAGGACTCATTCCAGCCAATCCACACACCAGAGGAGGACGAGGAGTATATGCTCAAGCCAATGAACTGCCCTCACCACTGTGAGGTGTTCGCTTGGAAGCCACGTTCATACAAGGACCTGCCATTCCGTTGCGCAGAGTTCGGAACAGTATATCGCTATGAGAAGTCAGGTGAGCTTCACGGTCTCACACGTGTACGTTCATTCACACAGGACGATGCGCACATCTTCTGCCGCCCAGATCAGGTGAAGAGCGAGTTCCTCCGCGTTCTCGACATCATCCAGGCTGTATTCTCAATCTTCGGCTTCAAGGATGATCAGGTAGAGTTCCAGATTTCTCTCCGCGACCCTAACGACAAGGATAAGTACATCGGTACTGACGAGATGTGGGCATCAGCACAGAACGCTATCATCGAGGCTTGCAAGGAGCGTGGTCTCAATGCACGTCAGGAAGAGGGCGAGGCTGCATTCTATGGTCCAAAGCTCGATTGTATGGTAAAGGATGCTATCGGTCGTCGCTGGCAGTTGGGTACTATTCAGGTTGACTACAATCTCCCAGTACGTTTCGACCTCGAATACACAGCCGAGGACAACTCAAAGCAGCGTCCTGTAATGATTCACCGTGCGCCATTCGGTTCAATGGAGCGTTTCGTTGCCGTTCTCATCGAGCACACAGCAGGTCACTTCCCACTCTGGCTCACACCAGATCAGGTAGCCATCCTCCCAATCTCTGAGAAGTACAACGACTATGCAGAGCAGGTACGTCGCTTCCTCGATACAAAGGGTGTTCGTGCAACCGTTGATAACCGTAACGAGAAGATCGGCCGTAAGATTCGTGACAACGAGCTCAAGCGCGTTCCTTATATGGTTATCGTTGGTGAGAAGGAAGCAGCAGAAGGCAATGTTGCAATGCGTCAGCAGGGTGGTGGCGAGCAGGCTGTCATGTCAATGGCAGAGTTTGCACAGCGCATCAACGACGAGGTTGCAGAACAGCTTTCAGCTACTAATATTGAGCCAAAGGACTAAGCCTGAAGGCAATTGATAATTGATAATTAATAATTAATAATTAATTCCTTTCCATACTGCGCCAGCCTCTCCTCCCCATCACGGGGGAGGATGCCCGCAGGGCAGGAAGGGGTCTCTAATATGCTAAAAATTGCAATACCGACAAGAGAGAATCTTGTAGATGACCACTTCGGGCATTGCGACCATTACACCGTGTTTACTGTGGGTGATGACAAGAGCGTAATCAGTTCAGAACGTCTGGATTCACCACAGGGTTGCGGATGCAAGTCGAACATCGCTTCCATAATGCAGGACATGGGCATAACAATCATGCTTGCCGGCAATATGGGCATGGGCGCATTCAACAAACTCGCAGCCCACGGTATCAGCACCGTGCGTGGATGTCATGGTAATGTTAATGATGTTCTTGCGTCATATCTCAACGGCACACTCACCGATTCAGCCGAGGTATGTGACCATCATGACTGTGGAAATCATGCTGAGCAACCAGTATATGTGATTTCATAACCATCACATTATTATATTTAAGAGACGGTATTACACAAGATGTAATGCCGTCTTTTTGCGTTTCTATGGTCGGTTCGCTGAAAAAATACCGCCTTTCGCTGAATAAATTTTCTGATATGAAGTGAAAAATGTATTTTTGCAACAGAAATATTAAAAGCATTTTGATAAGTTAAGTTTATGAAGAATTTTATATTAGGAATCCTGATGACGATAGGGGCGTTGCCGGCAATAGCTGGCAACTATCCCTATCTGACGTTCGAATTGACGGACGGGGCAAAGGTCTCAGTTTCCGTCACCTCACTGACGTTGTCTGTTAACGGCACTACCTTAAAGGCTGGTTCGCAGACATTTACAATCTCTAACCTCACGAAGATGTATTTCTCTTCAACTGACGAAACAACTGGCGGTACAAATGCTATTGAGGAACTCACCGCCGATGACCTCGAAGGAAAGGAAATCTATGACCTCAACGGACACAAGCTTGACTCTGATACTCAGTTGCCTCGCGGTGTGTATATCGTAAAGAGCAAGAACAAAACCTGTAAAATCGTGGTGAAATAAAAGGAAAGCAAAGGAAACGCTCCGCTTGCGCGGAGAATTCTTTTGAAAGTAAATTAGGAATAAATTAAACCAGTAAATTATAATTATTAACCATAGATTTTAGGGATCTCACAGATTTTCATCACGAGCGTAAGCGAGCTTATCCGTTAAATCTGTGCAATCTGTGTTCAAAATAAAAGAAACGGATTTATCCGATTTATCTGAAATTAATTTACTGAATATAATTTACTGACAATTTACTTTCCAAAAAAAGAATTTATTTTCCAATCATTCCGCGCAAGCGGATTTCCTTTCAAAATATAATTGTCGTAAAGATGAAAAAGATATATGCTCTCATTTCTGCGCTCGTGCTGACGATAGCAGCTACGGCACAGACGCTGAACGTCAAGGTGGGAAATATCATCTATCAGTATCCTGCCTCTCAGACAGGCGAGATGACATACGCCAACGGCACTTCGCTTACCATTATGGGCAAGACATTTACGCTCAGCGATATAGATGCCTTGACCGTTGATAATTCAGAGGTGAATGACAACCGCGTGACGGTGGAATACGAATCGTCATCGGCAAAGGTGTATGTGGCTGGTAACGTGGCGAAATATGTCACCCCGACTATCAATGGCGCTCACGTCACCATCGCCCAGAGCAACACCTCTGCTGTGGATGATGACGAGATAACATATCAGTTGTCGGGTACAACCTCCAACGGCTCCCTCTCGCTCTCCGGCTCTTATAAATGTACGGTCTCTTTGGCTGGCGTGACATTGACTAACCCAAGCGGTGCGGCTATCAATATCACCAACTCCAAGCGCATACAGATAAGTGCGAAGAAAGGCACGGTGAACACGTTGGCTGACGGTGCAAACGGTTCTCAGAAGGCATGTATCTACAGCAAGGGACAGCTACAGTTCCAAGGCAATGGCACGCTGAATGTGTCGGGCAATACAAAGCACGCGATAAAGAGTGCTTCGTATATATCAATAAAGAACATCACGCTGAATATCACCTCTGCTGTTGGCGACGGAATCAGTTGCGAGGAATATATGCAGATGAAGAGCGGTGTGGTTACTATCAGCGGAGTCGGCGACGATGGCATACAATGCGACCTTGGCGGTGATACCTCTACTGGCGAGACCGAGGACCACGACGATGAGGATAGCGGTAACGTGTATATCGAGGGCGGTACACTCACCATTACCACAACTGCTGTTGCATCTAAGGGCATCAAGGCCGATGGCGATATCCGCGTAACCGATGGCGTCGTCAATATAACGACTACAGGCAACGGCACTTACGATACCGACGATAAGGATGCGAAGGGATGTGCCGGACTTAATGCTGACGGTAACATGACTATCAGCGGCGGCACTATCACTCTGAAATCCACAGGCTCGGGCGGTAAGTGCATCAAGGTTGACGGCAAGCTCAATGTTACTGGTGGTGTGATAGAGGCAACCACAACGGGCGGCACATATAAATACGGTAATGCGGATTCCCAGCCGAAGGCTATCAAAAGCGATGGTAACATGACAATTAGCGGTGGCACTATCAAGGCTACGGTAAGCGGTCATGAGGCTATCGAGACAAAGGGCGAGATGACTATCACCGACGGCTATGTGTATGCTTTCAGCTCTTCTGACGATGCTATCAATGCGTCAAGTCACATGTATCTGAAAGGCGGTACCGTGATAGGAGTGAGCAACGGCAACGACGGCATCGACACCAACGGCAATATGTATATCTCCGGCGGCACTATCATAGCGTGTGGAGCTGGTCAGCCAGAGTGCGGACTTGATGCAGCCGAGCGTTACAATCTCTATATCACAGGCGGCACCGTACTAGGCGTTGGCGGTGGCAATAACAGCGTGACCTCAACAAGCGGTTCCCAGTGTGTTCTCAGCACTTCAGGTAGTGCTACGGCAGGAACAGAGGTTACTATAAAGAGCGGTTCAACAACACTTGCCACATTCACCATACCTGAAGGCTATTCTCCTTCAAACGGCGGCTTCGGCGGTGGTGGCTTCGGTCCTGGTGGTGGTTTCGGAGGCGGTGGCTTTGGTCCTGGCGGCTTCGGTGGTGGCTCACAGGGCAACGGCAGCTATAGCTATCTGCTCAGTTGTCCCGGTCTCACCTATGGCACAAGTTATACCGTAACCATCGGTTCTGCCTCAAGTAGCTGCAAGGCTGCAACGAGTTATGCAGGAAGGTAAAAGAAAAAACAGTCCCTAACCAGTGGCCCCTCACCCGTCCTACGGACACCCTCTCCCCAAGGGGCGAGGGATAAGTTACCTTTTCTCGCTATTGGGATTCCATTAGGGCACAATACATACATCCTCCTCGCCCCTTGGGGAGAGGATGCCTGCAAGGCAGGTGAGGGGCAGTTTTACAATATTCCCCTTTTTCTTACGTTATAAATATGACAAAATTACAATGTATGAAGCAGTCGCGACTGGAGAACATCATATACTTGGCGGTGTGGGGCTTGCTCTTTGCAGCTCCATTGCTGAGCCTGTATGTGCGCACGGTAAGCGACCCGAACATCGAGTTCAACTGGACTGAGGTGTTTATCGTGTGGCGGCATTTCGCAGTCTATCTGCTGCTGTTCCTCGTGCATAACTTCCTTGTTGCACCGCTGCTCGTACATAGCCATAAGCGAATAGCGTATTTCACCCTTGTCACCGTGCTGCTCGTGGCATTCGTAGCATATTGCTACAACAGCCGACCTGAGCCGAAAGGTCACATGCCGCCTATGGAGAAACCACTTCCACCGCCATCAACCAAGATGATGGGGATGGAGGGCAATAAACCGCCATTCAGGCATCATCCACCTCCATTCTGGAGAGACATGGATAGGCACAATGTCCCGCCACCTTTCGTCTTCATCGGCGAACATGAGATAATGGCAATCGCGGTGCTTCTCCTGATGTTCGGTGTTAATCTCGGCATAAAGAACTATATCCGAAGCCGTGACGATAGGAAGCGCCTCGTGGAACTTGAGAAGCAGAATCTGGAACAGCAGTTGGAATACCTCCGCTATCAAATCAATCCGCATTTCTTCATGAACACGCTCAACAACATCCACGCCTTGGTGGATTTCGACCCGGCAAAGGCGCAGGAAACTATTGTTGAACTGTCGAAGATGATGCGTTTCGTGCTATACGAGGGCAACAAACAGAGCGTACCGCTATCGCGTGAACTTGACTTCATTCGCCACTATGTCACCCTGATGCAGCTACGCTTTACTGATAAGGTGAAGATTTCGCTGAATCTGCCTCTTGAAACACCAGAGCGCCAGATACCGCCTCTGATTCTCGTCACCTTTATAGAGAATGCTTTCAAGCATGGAGTAAGTTATCAGCATGAATCGTTCATAAACGTGAATGTCGCTGTGGAGGATGAGATGATGAGGTTCAGTTGCCATAACTCGAAGGCAGACCGCCCAAACGAGGAAAAGGGTGGAGTAGGGCTTGCCAATGTCCGCAAACGCCTTGATCTGATATACGGTGAGAGGTATAGGCTTAGTATAAAAGACAAGGTAGATGCCTATCATGTGGAGCTTTCTATTCCGCTTGTTAAGGGGTAGGAGGTTAGTGGTTAGGGTTAAGAGATTAGAGTTAAGAGTAAGTAATTCAAAATTAAGTAAACGTGCCTTTCTGCGCTAGCCTCTCCTCCCCATCACGGGGGAGGATGCCCGAAGGGCAGGAAGGGGTCTATAATTATGACTATCCGTTGTCTTGCCATAGATGATGAACCACTTGCTCTCAAGCAGCTTGTGGCATATATCAGTAAGGTGCAGTTCCTTGAACTTGCAGCCCAGTGCCAGAGTGCCTTGGAGGCTCGTGAGTTCTTGGAGAACGACACTGTCGATGCCATCTTCTGTGACATCAACATGCCCGACCTCAACGGAATGGATTTCGTTAAATCACTTGCCGTGCCCCCACTCGTCGTCTTCACCACCGCCTACTCCGAGTATGCCGTGGAAGGCTTTCGTGTCAATGCCGTTGACTATCTGTTAAAGCCCTTCGGCTTTCAGGAGTTCCAGAGAGCGGTGCAAAGGCTATGTGAGAGAAAGGGAATGGGCAGCTCTCAGCCATCACAAAAGGAGGAAGCAGACACAGACACTCTCTTCCTCAAGACCGACAACCGCATAGTGAACGTGAACATCTCCGATATCCGTTATATCGAGGCAATGAGCGAGTATCTGAAGGTATGGCTCGACAGTCAGCCAAAGCCAATCATCACGCTCCTGTCAATGAAGAAGATTGAGGAACGCCTGCCAAATAACTTCATGCGCATCCACCGCTCCTATATCATAAACCTCACTAAGATACAGGAGGTGAACAAGAATCGCGTGGTTATGGATGCGGATGCCTATCTACCAATAGGTGATTTATACAAGGAGGCATTTCAAAGGTATCTGAGCACCAAATTCCTGAGTCGCTAACACTATATTTGAGAATAGCAATAAAGTTGAGTCTGCATTACCAGTTACGTTGTAATGGTAGTGCAGATTACTCGTTATATAAAGCGCAAATAATTCTTTCGCTTTTATTGTTTTATTTTTCGTTATAGTGTTGTTTTTGATAGAAATGTATTGAAAAAATGATTATTTTTGCATTGTGAAATAACTAAAACATATTTATATGCTGAAAGATTTTATTGGAGAAATGATGGGAACATTCATTCTCACTCTGTTTGGATGCTGCAGCGTGGCTGTGGCGGTGTTGTTCGGGGAATATAACAGTATATTCCAGATTGGTATTGTTTGGGGATTGGCGGTTACGCTTGCCATATTCCTTACGCGTAATATCTGTTGCGCTCATCTAAACCCAGCTGTTTCTGTTGCTATGGTGGTAGGTGGAAGAATGAGTGCGAGGAAATTGCCGTCTTATCTGTTGGCACAGTTCTGTGGCGCTATTCTTGCGGGATTCATGCTGTATATCCTTTTCTCGCCTTCAATAGCGCAGTATGAGCTGACGCATAATATTGTAAGAGGAACGGAAGGTTCGGTAGATACCGCTCGTATGTTTGGTGAGTTCTATCCTAACCCTGGTGATGCTACCTCTACGGTTTCTCTTCCGCTTGCCATGCTTGCCGAAGGATTTGGCACATTCCTGCTTGCGTTGTTTATCTTCGGACTTACGGAAGACTGCAATGTGGGACGTCCTTCATCAGACCTTCAGCCATTGTTCATTGGTTTGACGGTATCGAGCATCATCTTCTTCATTGCACCGCTTACACAGGCAGGACTGAACCCAGCACGTGATTTCGGTCCACGACTTGTGGCATATATTCTTGGTTGGGGAAATTATGCGCTTCCTGATGCCGTGGGTGGTTGGTTCTGGGTGTATATCCTTGCTCCAATCGTTGGAGCTTCGGTGGCAGCATTGTTCTTCAAATATGTGCTTGAGCCTATAAATGAAAAGAAGAACCACCAGTGTGGATGTAAGAACAATTAACAGTTGATAATTAACAATTTAATGTACTATTTGACTATGTACTATTTATGTACTATTTGGTTTATGTACTATTTTTGCAAAATCAATAGCCGAATGGTAAATAGGAAGTTGCGTAGCTTGATGAGCTTTGCGAATAAATCTCTGTAAATAGTACATAGTAAATAGCTAAATAGTAAATACAATTATGAATAAACAGACAAGACTTATTATTGCCGGCGGATTTCTTGGTGCCGGAAAGACAACTCTTATATGGGAAGTGGCACAGAGACTGATGGCACAGGGATTGCGTGTCGGACTTATCACTAATGATCAGGCTCCTGAACTTGTGGATAGTAGATTGCTGAAGCAAGCCGACCTTAAGGTTGCTGAGGTGGCAGGTAGTTGTTTCTGCTGTAATTTCAATGGCTTTGTAGATGCCATTAAGTCCCTTCGCTCTGATGTGGAGGCAGATGTTATCCTTGCAGAGCCAGTGGGAAGTTGTGCTGACCTCACGGCTACCATAGTTCGCCCATTGAAGAATTTCCATAACACGGAGGTCATTGTTTCGCCTCTCACGGTGCTTAGCGATCCTACTCGCCTAAAGTCTATACTCTACGGAGGCGATGGAGGTTTGCATGAGGATGCTGCCTATATCTATCGTAAGCAGTTGGAGGAGAGTGAGGTTATCCTCATCACCAAGACCGATTTGCTGAGCGATGAAGAATTGCAGAAACTGATGAAGGATACGCAGGCCTGCTTCCATGGAACAAAGGTAATGGCTGCAAGTTCGCAGAATGGTACAGGTGTAAGGGAATGGTTTGAAGAAGTATCTAATCGTCAGGGTGAGGGTACTAAGATTCTCGATATCAATTACGACAAATATGCTCATGGTGAGGCTGTGCTTGGATGGTTAAATGGCACGGTGGCACTCACGGGTAAGAATGCCTACTGGGATTCGCTTCTGAAGGATATCATGAACGGATTTGTAAAGGTTATCAAGCAAGAGAAACTTCGTGTAGGGCATATTAAGGTTATTGCAGAGAATGGCAAGCAGTATGCTGTAGGTAATATCACTGGTGCTGCCTCTACGCTTCAGGTTCGAGGTTCGGCAGGTATTAGCGATAACGTGAAGCTTATCATCAATGCTCGTGTGGAGACATCACCAGAGCATCTTGACGAGATTGTTAAGGCTGTGCTTTTGGAAGCCATCAATAATCAGTATAAGGATGAAATCTTGGCTTGGAGATATTTGATGCCAGGAAGACCAAATCCTACGCATAGGATAGTTTAGCCCCTACCCCCGTCCCTTCCCCCGCCCGGGGGAAGGGAGTGATTACCTTTTATCGATATAACTGTTTCTAAACGCAAAGACGCAAAGATTTATTATGAACACGGAAATCACAGAATAAACGAAACTTTCGTTTCTTTCGTGCATTCTGTGTTCGAAAAAATAAAAAACTCTACGTCTCTGAGTCTTTGCGTTTAAATTTGTAGATTACTCATAAGGGGGCATTACTATCTAACTCCCTTCCCCCGCTCGGGGGAAGGGTAGGGGTTAGGGGCGAATCTTATACGCAGCGAAGAGTTCGCCATGACGAAGGTAGAGAATGCCGTTGTCGATAGCCATGTGTGACCAGTAAGGACCGCTACCCTTAGCTACGCGGAACTTGCTCACCACGTCGAGCTTATCGGTAGTTGCAGGATTCACGAGTCCAACCATACCGCGACGCTCATCGAAGATGAACACCTTGTTGTCGGCTGCAATCACCGAACCCTTGCCTGCACCGCCAGTCCATTTCTCCTCATAGCATGTCTTACCAGTTTCCCAGTCAACGCAGCACCATGCACCGTCGTTGTTGTTAATCCAGTTAGAACCGTAAATTTTGCCATTTACAAGCACATAGCCACCGTGGTGAGTGTCGAGAGTCTCAGTACGCCATGTCACGCTTACGCTTTTCAAGTCATCAGCAAGTTGTAGTTGGAAACCGTTGATGTCATAGCCGTGACAGAAGAAAATCTTACCATCCTTATATAAGGCAGAGTTAGGAGCGATGTTATCACGACGTGATGGCTGACCTGTAAACTTAGGTCCCCAGTTGTCGAAAGTCCATTCTATATCACCATTGTCAGGATTCACACCTATTACATTTGCAGCAGTAGAGCTGATAATCTGTCGCTTACCCTTGTATTCAATCATGATAGGCGAAACATATCCCGACTTATCGCCAAGAGCACGGCTCTTCCATATCTCCTCGCCAGTGTCCTTGTTGAGAGCCACCATAGTGGTCTGATCGCCGCAAGGTGTGTAGATAACCTTGTTGTCATACACCAGAGGGCACTCTGACGTTCCCCACATACCAGTTTTGCGCTCATACTTCGTACCACCATCAACCTTCCATACTATTTTTCCGTCGGCAATGTCGATGCACACAATCTCACCCATGCCACTTATTACGTATGCCTTGCCATCGGCAATGGCAGGAGTGGTACGAGTCTCAGGAAATGACTGCTTCCACGGATTGCCATAAGCCACCGTGTATTGCTTCTCACCCTTCAGGTTGTAGCATTGAAACACCTCCTGAGTCTGATCCTCGTTCATACCAGTGAGATACACCTTGTCGCCCACCACCAATGGTGATGAATAGCCCTTGCCTGCATCGAGAGTCTCGAATACGAGAGCTGGCCCCTCTTCAGGCCATGAGGCAAGCAAACCCTTGTCAGGGTAATAGCCATTGTGTTGCGGACCGCGCCATCCGTATGGCGTAACCTGTGCCGAAGCACCTAATGTCATTGCTCCGAGCAACAGGAGCGTTGAGAGTTTTTTGTTCATAATTAAAATATTATTGTTGAGAGTTTAATGTTTGGTGTTTAGAGATTGGAGTTTAGAATACCCCCTGAATCCCCCTGCGTAGGGAGAGAGGTTAGAGTGGAGGGGTTAGAGTTTAGAGCGAAAGGCATGTTAATTGTTAATTATTAATTGTTAATTGTTGAATCATACCTCTTATTCCATAGATCAGTGATACGCAGATAACGATGAGAGCCAGCAGGGCAATCAGCATAGTGCCGAAGCCAATTCCCTGCCATCCGTTGCCTATCAGACTAACCATTGCTCCCGAGGCACCCGTCAGCACGGCAAAGAGCGGAGTGATGATGTTCTCGCGGAACAGAATCTGCCTTATCCTTGCCTTTGTGAAGCCGATGCATACATATAGCTCAATGGTGGTTTGGCTTGCAACGAGATTCTTCCTCACCACGATTATGAGGCAGAAGATGCCGAGGAGCAGTCCGAGCGCACCGAGCGTGAGGAAGATGAGGAGGTACGTGTCAGTAACCTCGAAGAACATCCTCAGCCTCTCCTGTGTGGAATGGATATCCAGTCCATACTCGCTCATGGCAACCGACAGCACCTCAGATGCAGCATCAGGGTTGCGTGTCTTCACGAGCATCACCCCCGTACCACTCTCGCGAGGCCATAGGCTGCGGAAGTCCTTGCGCGACATTATGGCATTGCCGTGCAATATGCCTGTGGGATATGTCCCTGCAATCAGCACCGGTGCATCATTGCCGTTACCATCCTTATATATAATGGTGTCACCCACTGCCATATTCATACTCCATGTCAGAGCCTCCTCGTCAACATACACGCAAGGTAAGTCGCACCTCGTCTCTGCAATGCCAAAATCCTGCATCGCCCCTATGTCAGTCCCCAGCACCGTAGGCGTCACCACCCTGTTCAGGTTCATGCAACTTGCCTCATCCTGTTCATGTCGAAGAAATTGCAGAATGTGGGTGTCGCTTGGCAGATCAAGCAGGGAGAGCTTACGCTTAACGTCGCCATTGTTAAGGTCATACTGCACAGGCACACGGCAATCCACGTACAGGTCATACCCACCAGTGGCAGATGCAATCTTATCTTTATCAGAGAAATCGGGACGGTTAAGTCCTACGGCAAACACGGCGAATACCCCGAGGGCAAGCGAATAGAAAGCAAGGCGGTGGTGCTTGGGTGATAGGAAACCGAATGACACAATCCACATCAACCCACAGATGATGAAGACCACCATGTTGTGAAGCCACAGCACGTTGCATAGAACAAGGCCAAGGCAGAGGCACAGGCAAATTGAAAGTTTAGAGTTTAGAGTGGAGGGGGTAGAGGTTAGAATACCCCCTGAATCCCCCTGCGTAGGGGGAGAGTTTAGAGTGGAGGGGGTAGAGGTTAGAATACCCCCTGAATCCCCCTGCGTAGGGGGAGAGTTTAGAGTGGAGGGGGGAGAGGTTAGAGTTTCTTGCTCTCTCTTTCCACTTTCCACTTTGCCCTTTACTCTAACCCCTAACCTCTTCCCTCTACCCTTTGACCTTTGACCTCTCCCCTTTACTCTATTCCACAGCCATCCCCATAGCGAAAGAGCGCATACAATTATGCCTATGAGCCAGCCGAGGAATAAGGTCAAGGCATTGACATGAAGCGTGAATCCTTCCGTATGCGTTGCACCACTCCACACATTTCCAAGAAGCCATAGTATGAAGGCGGAGTAGAGCACACCAGTAAGCACACCCAAAGGAGAGGCGAGGAGAATGATGCTGAATGATTCGCGGAACATAAGCCACCTGATAGTGCGATGAGTGAAGCCCAACTGAGCATAGAGACGTAGTTCGTCACTACGCTGGGCATACATCTCCGTCAAAGGGTTCAGCATCAGTAATATGGCTGAGAGAATTATGAAGAAGCCTAATGCCATGAACAGACCTGAGAAATCCGTTCCGCTATTGGCAAGAAGCATTCCGTTTTGTCTTTGTAAATTGAAGACCGAGAGTTTAGAGTTTAGAGTGGAGGGGGTAGAGTTTAGAATACCCCCTGAATCCCCCTGCGTAGGGGGAGAGGTTAGAGTGGAGGGGTTAGAGGTTAGAGTTTTTTGTCCTCTCTTTCCACTTTCCACTTTACCCTTTACTTTACCCCCTAACCTCTCCCCTCTAACCTCAAATCTCAATGCGGTGGCAGAGCCGAACGAATTGCTCCAGTCAGCCTTTACTGCATCATACGCCACGATAGCCTTTGGCGTCTGTCTGTATCTATGCCAGAAATCCTCATCACTCTTATGTATATGATCCATGTTGATGGGCAGGTCGCTATCCCAGTCCGTACATTTATCCACGTTCGTCAGTCCGGGGAAATTGGCAGTAAGCAGACTGTCGCCCATGAAGTCAGAGAGCGGAGCGATAGCCTTCACACGCATTTTCATTTCCTTCGTCTCAAGGTTCTTAAGGTCGTTGGCATGGAAATACGCCATCCGTACCGAATCGCCCACGCCAACGTGCAGACGCTTGGCGGCATAGTCAGATAATATCATATCCCTGCCACTGAGCGGTTCACCCTTCCAACGGTTGGTAGCCGTAACGAAAGAGTAAGGCATGGTATCAGTCTTGCATATAATCTCATTAACGAGATAGGCGAGATACGTGGTATGCGGACTATATGCACGCACTATCTCATCGGGAATGAAAACGCCATCGTATGTCAGGGTAGAGTCAGTAACGTGAAAGCCCGAATACTCAGGCTTCCATACGGAGGCAAGCATATCTTCCGTCAAATAGTCATCGGCAAGAATCACATTCACCTTCCCCACCAGTTGCATAGCCATGCAAAGCTGTTTCCTGTTCACGAACACATTGAGAGGGCGTGTCTGCTCATTCTTCAGCAGTATGTTGCCACCCTCCTTCACGTCTTTCACCCCTTTTATGCTGACGCGCATCTGGGTAGAGTAAGCTTTTGACACGAATAGACTGCCCTTCGGCACAAGACTATGAGCTGGGAGGTGCAGGGCGAGGTGGGTGTTAGGTGTTCTTGCTCTGGCAAGCATCCCTGTGGGCTGAGCGGGGTGTTGGGTGTTGGGTGATAGAATATTATATAAAGGCTCATTGATCAGAGCCTCACCATCGGTAATTGAATCCGTATCAGTGCCCCATACATATACAGGAATCATTTTTCCGTCAGCCGACACGAAGCCCTGCGTGAGTAGATAGCCGTGAGCATTGGCAAGGATAGGCGAGAGCAGTACCCTCTCGTCCATAACTCCCATGCCACTCGTAATGACGGTTTCGGCAGAGCCAAGACGTTCATCAACCCTCTCGGAAAGGGTGGCACGGACTGAATCACCCAACAGCAGACTACCAGTCAGCACCGCCACCATAATGGTGACGGCAACGACCACCAGACGATAGTAACGTCTGTAATGCTTCCTGCTACTTGATATGATTCTTTGTCTATTCATCTTTGTAAATGTGGCCTCTCCTCCTTCTCTTTTTCAAACGCAAAGGCACAGAGACACAGAGTTTTTTATTTTTTTGAACACAGAATGCACGAAAGAAACGAAAGTTTCGTTTATTCTGTGATTTCCGTGTTCATAATAAATCTTTGCGTCTTTGCGTTTTAGAATTAGAAAAGAAACGCGAAAGGCATGTTAATTGTTAATCGGAAAGAGGGCTATTTCAATTTTCAACTTTCAATTTTCAATTGTTTTCAATTTGCCATTTGCAAGGCGATATTGTCGTTTAGCCACACTTGCCATTTCTGCTGAGTGCGTAACCATGATGATTGATGTATGAAGCTCTGTATTCAGCATACGAAACAGATCTGCTACTTGTTTGGCATTGACATCATCAAGCTGACCTGTAGGTTCATCGGCAAGAAGGAGCATAGGACTGTTTATCAAAGCCCTGCATATTGCAACGCGCGACTTCTCGCCACCCGACAGGCAATCCACGCCCCTGTCTGCCAACGTGGAAATCCCCATCATCTCCATCAACTGCATGGCACGCTCCACCGCATCTCGAGGCACAGAACTATGCGTAGCGAGAAGAGGAAGACAAATATTCTGTATGGCAGATAGTTGAGGTAACAGACGATAGTCCTGAAATACCATGCCTATTTGTTTGTTACGTATCTCTGCTAAGGCATCCATAGAGTAATCAATCGCCTTTCCATCCAACAGATACGTACCCTCGTCAGGCTTTATAAGCGTGCCAATGACAGAGAGAAGAGTTGTCTTTCCAGAACCTGACTCCCCCGTTATTGCAATGAAATCACCATTAGCTACATTCAATGACAAACCGTTGAGCACTTTGCGTATGCCCATGCCGTCAGAGTATTGCTTTGTTATGTTGGAGAGACTGATAAAATTATTTGTCATAAAAAAAGAAATCACCCAACAGTAGCCCCTCACGTTCCTTTTCTAATTCTAAACGCTAAGGCGCAAAGATTTATTTTGAACACGGAAATCACAGAATAAACGAAACTTTCGTTTCTTTCGTGCATTCTGTGTTCGAAAAAATAAAAAACTCTACGTCTCTGTGCCTTTGCGTTTGAAAAAGAGACGGGTGAGGGCTAACTGTTTTGTTGCTACTGAAACTTCATTATCGTTCCTCTACTTGTCAAAATGTAGAAGCACCCTGGAATTACGGCAGGAGAGGCAATGATTTGCTCTCCTGAATCATAGTGCCACAGCTCCTTGCCATCACTTATGTCGAAGAGCGAGATATGTCCATCCTTAGTGCAGACAATTACCTTGTCGTCGCATACAATCGGGGAACTCTCGCCAGTTATGCCACGCAGCAGTTTGCGCCAGCGCAACTTACCGTCAAAACGTTCAAAGCAACTTATGTACCGCTCACCAGTAAATGCGAGTACGGCATCACGCGCAGCTGTCGGCATTGATACCAGTCCCGAGGCATCATCCTCCCCTTCCTTGTTCACCTCTACGAGCTTGCGATGAGATGCAAAGCGACCATCCTTCAGTCTGATTTCGTAGATATTGCCGTTATAGTCAGCCTCGTATGCTATATCGCCCAATATGGCAGGCGAGGCAGGGAGGTAGGTGTCGAGTTGCAGCGAATCGGTACAAAGTCCAGTGGAGCAATCCACCATCCTCAACCAGGTATCGCAACCGCCAAACACCATGTAGTTGCGCCATACGGCAGCCGTTCCGTTGATGTAATAGCCTGTGGCATGCCTATTCTGCATTTTGCCCGATTTCGCATCAAGAACATACATACTGCCATCGTAGCTTCCAATGAGGATGTTTAGAAGACCCCCTGAATCCCCCTGCGTAGGGGGAGAGGTTAGAGTGGAGGGGTTAGAGGTTGGAGCGAAAGGCATGTTAATTGTTAATTGTTCATTGTTAATTGTTAATTTAATTAGGTTTGGCGAACCAGATATCTGTCCAAGCGTCTCAAAATCCCATAGCAGTTTTCTATCCTTTAGGGATAGCGCATTCACGAAACCATCAATCCTGCCCACATAGAGCACGGAATCACTTACGATGAACGAAGCCTCAATAGGAGTGTTGAAGTCGAAGACGAGCGCGGAGTCACCCTCTGCAGAAAAACTTCTGAGCCTACCTTTGCGGTCGATGGTATATACCACTCCATCACATACAATCGGAGAAGCCACCGTGCGTGTCTGTACCGTTTTGCTCCATTGCAGTTGAGGCACTGTCGGCACGCTGCACTCTGAATTGCCCGAAAGCGATGGAGAGCCACGGAAGATAGTCCAGTTGTCTGTCCGCATATTGTCAGGCAGGTCACTGATGGCAGAGCAGCTATACAAGGAACAGAGCACCAGTAGGGCAAATATCAGCGATTTTCTCATCAACGTTCTTCTTACTTTCCTCTGGAATAACCACCTGCATGTCGAATCCTCGGTGCATGAATGTGAAACCATCCATTGAGTTATATACACATAGTCCGCAGCGAATACACTTGGCAGGCTCGAAATATAGTCGGTCTTTAATGTGTATCTGCTTCTTAACTTCCTGATGCGAAGCAACGCCATAGCGTGGAGTCTTGATGTGGGCATCGGTAGCCAACTGTCGGAGTTTACACTTGTTACTTCCCTCGCAAGCGCAGTGAAGGCATCGTGAAGGTTGACTATAAACATCCTTAAGCCATTCTTTTTCTGCATAAGTATATCTTCCAAGCCTTGAAGTGAATACATTCTTTGATATGTTTGCTTCGCGCTTCACGCTTCGTCCTTCACTCTTCACTCCTTGTCTTTGAGCTATCTCTGCAAGAATTTCTCTTATCGAAACACTCTCATCCACAGTCCCTCGTCTGCAGGCTTTCTCGCATGGTGCCTTGCATTGGGCGCAGGGGAGGGCTGGGGTAGAGGTTAGAAGACCCCCTGAATCCCCCTGCGTAGGGGGAGAGGTTAGAGTGGAGGGGGTAGAGGTTAGAGCGAAAGGCATGTTAATTGTTAATTGTTCATTGTTAATTGTTAACCTTAAGATTGAAAAAGCCTCATCCAACATCCCACGGTCATAGTAAAGCAGAACCTGTGCAACATCTATCCCAGAAGGACATACTATTGTGCATGGAGCCTCACAATCGGCACGATGATCGCTCAGCAGAAGTTCAAGCGACATCTTGCGAAGAGCGAGAACCTCCTCCGTATCAGTTTCTATGCTCATACCCTCCTGTGGATATGTGGAGCAACTCGGAATCATCTGACCGTTGGCAACATTCTTCACCATACATACCATGCACGAAGCCTGATGCTCCATGTCACGACCATAGCATAGCGAAGGGATGTTATAGCCAAACCTTTGCAGTTCATCTATCAGAGGCAATTCTGCTGATACCTCTGTTTCTTTGCCATTGACTAATATTCTCATAAATTGAAATCAGCCCCTCACCTGCCCTTCGGGCATCCTCTCCCCTTCTCTTTTTCAAACGCAGAGACGCAGAGTTCTTTTTTTTTCGAACACGGAAATCACAGAACAAACGAAACTTTCGTTTCTTTCGTGCATTCCGTGTTCATAATAAATCTTTGCGCCTTAGCGTCTTAGCGTTTAGAATTAGAAAAGGAACGCGAAAGGCATGTTAATTGTTAATTCTTAATTGTTAATTGAAGAGTGAAACTTTTCTAATCGCATCATAATCGCATTCCTCTATACATAGTCCGCACTGTGTGCAGAGTTCCGTATTGATGACATGCTTCTCGTAAGGAGTGTAGGCTATTGCCTCGGCAGGACATGAGCGTGCGCACTTCGTGCATCCTATGCAATCATCGCTAATCTCATACCGCACCATCTGCTTGCAGGTGCCTGTACGGCATATCCCCTTAACGTGCTCCTCGTATTCCTCGCGGAAATAGCGTAGCGTGGAGAGCACAGGATTGGGGGCGGTCTTGCCCAGACCGCATAGTGCCGTTTTCCTTATGCCTTCGGCAAGCTCCTCCAGTTGGGCTATGTCCTCCATCCTTGCCTTGCCAGTGGTGAGACGGTCGAGTATGTCGAGCATTCGTCGGATACCGATACGGCAGAACGTGCACTTGCCACACGACTCGCTGGAGGTGAAACGGAGGAAATAGCGTGCCACATCCACCATGCAGCTCGATTCGCTCAGCACCACCAGTCCGCCCGATCCCATTATCGCCCCCATCTTGTTGAGGGCATCGAAATCCACCTTCGCATCGCATAGCTCGGCAGGGATGCAACCACCCGACGGACCGCCTGTCTGCACCGCCTTCAGCTTCTCGCCTCCTTCCACGCCACCGCCAATCCTATACACTATGTCGTGTAGCGTGGTGCCCATCGGCACTTCTATAAGTCCGCCGTGGTTCACCTTGCCTGCAAGGGCGAACACCTTTGTGCCACGGCTATGCTCCGTGCCCACCTTGGCATATTCGTCGGCACCATTGCGAATGATGTATGGAATCTGACTCAGAGTCTCCACATTATTTATGAGTGTAGGCTTACCGAACAGTCCTGACTGCGCAGGGTATGGAGGACGCAGATGTGGGAAGCCACGCTTACCCTCGATAGAGGCAATGAGGGCGGTTTCCTCGCCACAGACAAAAGCTCCAGCACCCTCGAATATGCTGATGTGGAGCGAGAAGCCTGTTCCGAGGATGTTATCGCCAAGCACTCCTTTCTGCTGGCACATATCGAGTGCCTTGCGAATACGGATTACTGCCTGTGGATATTCGGCACGGATATAGAAGATTCCCTCATTGGCTCCTACGGCAAAGGCTGCTATGATCATTCCCTCGATAACCCTCAGCGGATATGATTCGAGCAGTATGCGATCCATGAATGCTCCTGGGTCGCCCTCGTCACCGTTGCAGATAACGATGGGGCTATAGGTTAGTGTGGAGGGGTTAGAGGTTAGAAGACACCCTGAATCCCCCTGCGTAGGGGGAGAGGTTAGAGTGGAGGGGTTAGAGGTTAGAGCGAAAGGCATGTTAATTGTTAATTGTTCATTGTTAATTGTTAATTGTTCCTTCACCAACTGCCACTTCCTTCCTGTAGGGAAACCACCGCCGCCACGACCGCGGATGCCACTGCGTAGCACCTCGTTAATAATCTCTTCGCGCGACATGGAGGTGAGTGCCTTTCTCAGAGCCTTGAAGCCACCCATGCGCATGTACTCGTCGATGTCGAGAGGGTTGAGATGCCCATATCCCTCGGTAGAGATGCGCTGCTGACCGTCAAGGAAAGCGTTAATCTTCTGCGTACGCACCTTCTCGGGAGTCCATAGCGTGTTATCCCATGTCTGGTCAGAATGTATATTGTCAATATGGTTGAGGAAGGAGTTACGCAGTCTGCGCCAACGGCTTGCTGGCTTGAAATGATGCAGAAGAATCTCCTTCACCTCCTCTGGCTTTATGTTTGGATAGCGAAAGAGCTGTCCGTCGTCGGTAGCCACGTCGATGAGCGGCACCTGATTGCAGGCACCTATGCACGAAATCGGTTTGATGTGCACATTGATACCCAACTCCGTGCACGACTGCCTCACCACATCGTACACCTCTGCCGTGCCACTTGCCTTGCAGCAGTTCTCCATGCCAAGACGCACCTCGCCCTGAGGGGGGAGATTAGAGGTTAGAGTGGAGTGTTTTGAGTTTTGTGTTGCCTCAAACTCTTCAAGCACTTCGCGAACCCTGCCAGGCTGCACATGTCCGAATATCCTGTCGTCAATCTGCACCACAGGAGCGAGGGCACAGCATCCGAGACACGCCACCTTCTCAATGGAGTATTCCCCATCGGGAGAGGTAATCGTGCCTTCCGCAATCTTCAGTTCACGCACAAAGGCATCATAAACGTTGTTGGCACCCTTGACATGACATGCTGTACCGATGCACACCTTTATGGTATGCTTGCCGTATGGAGCCATTCGGAACTGGGAGTAGAACGAAGCCACGCTGATGAGCTGTGCACGGTCGATATCCGTGCGCTCATACACCCTGTTGAGTGCATCCGATGGCAGATAGCCAAACTCCTGTTGGATGGCTTGCAGCAATGGAATAATCCTATGGCGAGACGTGCCTATTCTATCAATTATGGCGTCAGTCCTTAACATCTAAATTATATTTACTATTTAGCTATTTACTATGTACTATTTATTTTTTCAAACGCAGAGACGCAGAGTTCTTTTTTTTTCGAACACGGAAATCACAGAACAAACGAAACTTTCGTTTCTTTCGTGCATTCCGTGTTCAGAATAAATCTTTGTGCCTTAGCGTCTTTGCGTTTAGAATTAGAAAAGGAACGCGAAAGGTCTGTTAATTGTTAATTGGAAAGTTGTTTTTTACTTACGCAATATAGCGACTTATCTGTTCTCACCACCATCATGCCATCGGTGAAGGCTGGGGTGGCAAATGTTTTCTCGCCTGTCTCGAACGACGTTATAAGGCTGAAATCGCTTGCCGAGAAGATATATGCCTTTCCGCTGTTGCTGAACAAATATATCTTGCCGTCTGCCTGCACTGGTGACGAATAGAACGGTGTGGTGAGGTCGTGCTCTTTGCGCACCTCGCCCGTCTTGGCATCGTAGGCACACACCATTCCGTAGCTCGTGGCACAGATAACGAAGTTCTTTGTGGCACATAGACTTGAGCACTCTGGCAGGTAGTCGGATGCTTCCCATACGGTTTCGCCAGTTGCTCCGTTGATGGCTATGCACTTGGCATACTCGCTTGCTCCATATACCAGTCCGCCTGAGGATGCAGGACTTGCGCCTACCTCTCCGCTCATGCACTCCACACGCCACAGCTCCGCACCGTTGGCTGGGTTGTATGCCGTGATGGCAGGGTTGCCCATAATTACGAGCGTTGGTTTGCCTCCAATCGTGGAGATGATAGGCGAGCTCCACGCAATCTTATCCTTCGAAGCCTTGCTCCATAGCTGGCTACCGTTCTTGGCATTGAGGGCTACAATCTTTCCGTTGCTGTTGTTCTGATACTGAATGATGAGGGCATTGCCGTACATCAGCAGCGAGGAGGCATAGCCATAATGATTGTCGGGCACTCCGAGATTCTTTGCCCACAGACGCTTGCCTTCCATATCGGCACATATCACGTCGCCAGTGGCAAAGATGGCACACACCTGTTTGCTGTTGGTTGCCACCGTACTGGCTGCCAATCCTGTATCGGCATTCACCTTCGGCATGGAAGAAGGAGAGCCTGGTATCTTGTCGGCCTTCACCGTCCATTTCAGTTCGCCAGTATATACATCGTAGCAATAAAGTTCGCGAGCGTTCTTGTCTGCACCCGTGATGAACACGTTGCGACCATTTATAACAGGGGAGTTATAGCCATGCTTCGGAATGGCTACCTGCCACAGAATGTTCTTCTTGCTCTTCAGATTCCAGTTGGTTGCTATGCCTCTTGCCGACGACACACCACTGGAGTTATTGCCACGGAAGGCGTTGGAGGTGATCTTTGGTATAGGCAGACCATCGTCCTCCTTCTTGAGCGTATCAACCGCCTCCTCTGCTCCCTCCGCTTCTGGAGAGGGAGAGGCAGTAGGCTGCTGTTCCACTGTTTCCTGTTTGCTATCAGCAACGATGTTGTCGATGTTCTTGTTGCCCTTCTTCATGATGCCCTTGAAATCAATGTGCTGTAAGGCGAGCACAAGGACTACCACGGCGGCAGTCACTGATGACGACCATGTGATGTACTTGCGCGAACGGCTCTTGTTCATCCATTCATCGATAGGATCAAGGTGCTTGTCGGGGAGAGTCTTTGTTTCCTTATAATATAGGTTCAGGCTCACTACGAGCACTATTGCCATGGTGAGGAAGATATAGATGCCCGACTTTAATTGCCACTCCTGCACGAAGTATGCCTTACGTGATATAAGGTCGAGTTGCCTTATTTGCTGTTGCAAAGCCTCGTTGTCTTCATTTCCCTCGTTGAGTGTCTTTAGTGTCTGCATCACTTCCGATTGTAATGGTGACACACGCTGCATCTGGTAGTAGCTAACGCCAAGCATTATTGTTAGCACTACCATAAATATTGCCGTGATGATGGCTATGTTGCGATATATCTTTCTCATAAAAAGTGGCCTTTCCCCCCGCTTGGCACATACTCCGATGTTATCAACATCGGACTTCCCTCCGTAAGGAGGGAGCCGGAACGCGAAAGGCATGTTAATTGTTAACTTTTAATTGTTAATTGGAAAGAACCTCATTTCTTTCCTTTCTGCGGACAATATTCAAAGCATTTTCCGCATACGGTGCATCGGGCTGAATCAATCTCGTAGGTGTCTCGTGAACGTTTCAGCGAGAGCTTGAGCAGTTTGAAGCCTATGACGAAGCCTATTAGAGCACCTGCAAGATATGAGTATATGGAATACTGATGTCTTATAGCATCAACCTCAGCCTTCAGTTCCTCTATGCTACGCCCTTGAGCGTTGAATGTCTCTACCTCTAAAGAGTTTAGTGTTGAGGGGGTAGAGTTTTGGGGTTCTTGCCCTCTCCCCTCTAACCTCTCCCCTCTAACCTCTGATATCAGCTCATAGAGATACACGCTCTTGTGTGCTCTGCTCAGAGCTTCGCTATTCTTCCCCACAAGGAATGCGCCTGCAATGGTGAATAATGGTAAGAGAATGGCGAACAGAATGATGCGCCTCACGCCTGTCATTCTCGTTTCCTTCATCTTGCTCGTCTGGGGTGTGCGTATCGCATCCACAGGGCACGACCTGATACATAGTCCGCAGTTGATGCACGTCTTATTGGTTATCTCCAGTTTCTTCCACGATAGCGAGGCGAAGATGCTCAGTACGGCACCGTAGGGACAGAGGTACTGACAGAATGGTCGCCCTACGAATACCGACATTACAAGCAATAGGATGCCGAAGATGATTATGCCAAGGTCGCCACCGAGTCGGAAGATACCGACAAAGGGATCGAAGCGGCAGATGAGGAACTGGCTTCTCGTAGCTGCATATAATATTGTGAAGGCGAGATATATCCACGGAATTATGCCTAATGTTGCAGATACCGCCTTTGAGATGCGCATGTTGCGCACGTTGATTAGTTCCTGAAGAGCACCGAGAGGGCATACACCTGCACAGAATACCCTTCCGAACAGCAGCGTGAACACGATGGGCAGAAGGAACAGCAGCATGACATACCACGGAAGGTGATAAGATGAGTCGGTCAGGGCAAGCGTTACGTTCTGTATGGAACCGATGCTGCATACGCATCCGCTTCGGAAGAAACCGAAATACAGCACCGAGACGATGGACGTGCCGTAGATCATGGCTCTGCTCCTCCGTTTGTATGCCGCCCATGCCACGCCTGCCATCATCGCCACGAGGAGAACGATATCCACCACGTTCCATAGCTGCTCCATTGGCACACCATGTATGATCTCTGGATATTGGTAGCCAGAGGTGAAGTCGGGCTTAGGAAAGCGTGCCTCGCAGAATGCCTTTGTGCTGACCAGAGCCGAGGCTATTGACAATAGTAACTTACGCATGATCCTTTAGTTTATATGCTTCCTCATGCGACACACGCTTGATGGCATCCGAAGGACACACCCTTGCTATGGCGCATTCGTTGCAGTTCTGACAAATATCCTGATTGATCTGCAGGAACAGCGAACCATTGCCGAACGACGTGCATCCCTTAACGCACTTGGCACAGCCTGTGCATAGGCTCTCGTCGATGGTATATTCGAAATATGGTTCTTCTACGAACTTACGGGTGATGGCACCTGTTGGGCATAGCTGATTCTCTGCCGCAGTGTTCAGGTCTTTCACGCTTGGACGGTAATAGCCACCGCACAGGTCGCAGTAGCCGCATACCTTATTGGCATGGAAGCACTTAACGGCTGATACTGGCAGCACACAGTCGGTTTCGCATCTACCGCATTGGGTACATGCGAACGGATCTATCTGCCAGAATATATCTCCATCCTTGCCCTTGGCTCTTGCACCAAGCACACCGCCTGTAGCAATGGTGACACCTGCTGCAAGCAATGTTCCACAAGTGCGCAGGAAGTTCCTACGATCCAGAGGACTATTTAATTTATTATTTTCCATTTAGTCACATAAGATATTTACTATTTAGCTATTTACAATTTACTATTGATTTACTATTTTAACGTGAATTCGATGAAAACCCTGAAGGGGTGTTATAACTTAGGATAGGGTGCAACCCTATCATCGATAATACCCACCACATTATAGAGCGCCGTAGGTGCGACATAATTCCATATTATTCGGGATTGCGATGTTATGAAAATATATCGTCCTTACAGGACTTTTATGGGTGATTGGGAACGTGTATTGATAGGGGGTCACCCTATCCTAAACTATTTCACCCTTTCAGGGTTTTATGTAATTTTCTCTAATTTGCATTATTTGAAATTCATCGAACTCACGTTATTTTATTAAATTGACTATTTATTATTCGGCTATTGGTTGAAAATCGTAAATAAATAGTAAATTTGTAAATTGTAAATTCACTATTAGCCTCTAACCTTCAACGGACAATCTTTCTCGCATTGACCGCAGGAGGTTGTCTGACTCAGGTTCTTATTATACTGAAATACCGACACCTTATCGCCGCCTGCCACTATCAGTTTATCTTTCATTACACGGACATCGTATGCCGTATGCCCTCCTCCCAAAGCCTTTGAATTGAGAAGCACGCTGCGGAATTTTCCGTCCTTGTCATAGCAACTGATGCGTGGAATGCCTTTCTCCGAGGTTAGCAGCTCTCCACCGTTGGCTGATGTGATGATGGCTGGGTTGCAGCATCCGCTGAACTCGCCTCTGCCTGCTCCCGACTTGCCGAAGCTCGTCACAAACTCTCCATCAATGGTGTATTGCTCCACAAGGTGTCTGCCTGGGTTGGAGCAATATAGCTTGCCGTCCATCACCATTATTCCGAAACAATAGCTTGGCACTATGAAGCCCTTCGGACTGTTGATGAATCGCGATAGTGTGCCGTCGAGGGTGTATTTACATATATTCTTGTTGGATGCGTCGGTTACGAATACGCCATCCTTACAGACTGCCAGCGAGCAGTAGTCGGAATTTTCACTACATGCCTCCCATTGCCTTTGCATATCTCCCTGACGGTTGTACACCTCTATCCTCGTGGGATAGAGTGCATATAGTTTGCCATCGTGCACGGCAATATCGCGCAAGTCGCTTGGCACGGGGTAGCCCGATTGCAGTTCACCGCTCATGCCATATATATATATGTTGTTGGGCGTTGCCAGATATATGCTTCCGTTCTCAACCTCAAGGGCTATTATCTTGTCGGGAGCCACGAAACCGAAGGTGCGGCGATAGGGAGAGACAAAGTCTTCTTCTTCATCAAGGAGGTCGAAGCCCTTGTCACGACCTGAGCCGTGAAATAGTTTCTCTGGACTTGTGAACATCTTCCACAAGCCATCGCCTACAACCGAGAGTATCACGCTTCCAACTACCAGTGAGCCTGATACCTTTAGAAATTTTCGTCTATTCATACACCTTTAGGCATTTTATCGTTTTGGAATCTCGGACGATGATGTATCCGTCAGCATACGCTATCGGTCCCCATGCGTCAATACCTTCTTCCATCACTCTTTGTTTTTTGATAAGCGTCATCGATTTTTCTCCTACGCTATAAACATATAGCTCTCCATCCTCCTTGAAAGCGAAGAGCTTGTCGCCGACGATAAGGTAAGGACCGAGACCGAAACGCTCGTCGGCTGCCGATGTCCATATTGGACTGTGCAGATTGTCGGGCGAATACATGGCAAGGCGTTCGCGCATTCCGCCTCCATCCTTTGGCAGTATCGTTATCAATGTGCCTTTATAGCGGATTGGTGTCTGTTGTTCGCTCGACATTCCTGCCGATGCCTTGTAGCTGTCCTTGATGGTTGCACTCCAGCCTGTGCCTCGCTTATCTACCTGTAATAGTGCGCCGCCTGCTCCATAGCCTGCTACAAGGAATATCTTATTGTCGGATATCTGCAATGGCGATGGGGCTACAACCGATGGCTGCCATTTGCTCGTATTCCATAGCATCTTGCCTATGCTTCCCTTCTCGGCACTCACGCCACATACTCCGCCTACTCCTATATATACATAGGTGCGCGTTCCGCCAAGCGTCATTGGCATTACTGATGAGTGCGACATCTTGAGGTGAGGACTGTTAGGCGTTGCCCAGAGAGTCTTGCCTGTTTCGATATCTACGCCAAGCATCAGTGTGTCCTTGCCTGCGGGGGCAAGTACGAGAGTGCCATTGTCAATCAACGGGCATTGGCCTGTGTACCAGAATGGTATCTCCGTGGCAAAGCGCTTCTTCATGTCTAATGACCACTGCATTTTGCCAGTTTCCTTATCGCAGCACATAACGTGTCCTTCTGGTCCGATGCTCACCACATGGTTCTGATAGATGGCAGGGATGGTGCGTGAGAATCCGTGGTTGCGCTTCATTGGCACTCTGTACCAGCGTTTCCATAGCTGTTTGCCCGTGATGAGGTCGATGCAGCGTAAGGCATCGGAACTGAGCTGCTCGTCGTAGTCGAGTACGTATGCCTTGCCTTGTGATATTACGGGTGAGGCGTGTCCCTCGCCTGTCTTGAGTGTCCACATCTCCTTGAAGGCATCTTTCATGAGCGACATGCCGTTGGCGTTGCTTGCTATGTTGTCGTGGTTGCTGCCTCGGAAGCATGGCCAAGACCCCCTGGATCCCCCTGCGTAGGGGGAGTGTTTAGAGTTTAGAGTGGAGGGGTTAGAGTTGGGTGTTTGCTCTTCCTTCATGAAGAACTCTCCGATAATCACGTCATCGGCCTTGCGGGCTGTTGCCTGCGGACGGTTGTCTGCTCCAGGCATAGCCAGCTTGAAGTTGTCGGTTGGGTCGTAGCAGTGCCATGCAATGAGTACTGCGATATACACCACGACGAGTCCGATGCTTATCAGTATCTGTTTCTTATTCTTCATTTAGTTCACATTTTATAGCATGTAGCAGAAAGGTGACGTTGTATAGATCCTCGGAATACCATAGTCGAGAGAAATACAGTCCGATGGGTTCGGGGGCATACAGCGTGCCTGCCTTGTATCGTTCATACAGATATTCCCAGCCTTTTTGCTTGTTTTCCTCGTATCTGTCTGGGAAGTGTGCGAGTGCTGCAAGTGCCCTGCTCGTGAATGTAACCTTTGAGCATACTCCCTTGTTGCCTCCCCAACCACCATCCTCATTCTGGCAGTTGATGAGAAACTGCACCTTACTCTCTGCCAATGCTTTGCCTTCTGGCTGATTGCTCTGCATCAGATAGTCGATGACGGTGGCTGTGCCATAGACAGGCGCTTTCTCGTCGGTGGCATCCTGATCGCCAAACCATAGGGGAGTCCATCCTGCATCGTTGGCTGTGCCCTGCATCCAATGGAGCATGCGGTTATAGCTGCGTTGCACGTCGCGCTTAATCTGACCATTGAGCGAGGGAATCCATAATCCCATGGCGAGCATGGCATGAGCCGTGATGTCGGGTGTTGAACGGTCGAATGGCAGTTTTCCCCATCCCTTGCAGAAGGTAGGCATACCGCCGTCGTTATTCTGTAGCCACATTAGCCATTTCAGTCCTTCCTCAATCTCTTTGCTGACGGTTCCATGCGTGAGGTGATGAAGTGCCACGAGTGCACCGCTGGTATCGTCACCGTCAGGAACTGATCCGCTCAGATCGCTCCATCCCCAACCTCCATGTCGTGCTCCAGTGAATGGATGAACATCCTTCGTTGCATTGCGCTTGATGATCTCGGAGAGTTTAGAGTTTAGAGTGGAGGGGTTAGAGGTTAGAAGCCCCCCTGAATCCCCCTGCGTAGGGGGAGAGGTTAGAGTGGAGGGGGTAGAGGTTAGAGCGAAAGGCATGTTAATTGTTAATTGTTCATTGTTAATTGTTACTTGTTCATTGTTAATTGTTAATTTAATTACCTTTGCAGCCAAACTCGTAACCCATCCCGAAAGATTGGTATCAATAGACCATGCACCATCTTCCCTAACAGTATCAACAAGGAATTTAGCACATTGCTGCGTTACCTCATGCTCTCTGAAACCACTTTCTGCAAGGCACATAGAAACGAATGCTGTGAGTGGTGCTGCTTCAAGGTAGCCTCCATCCTCTGGTTGCATCTTGCGCAACACTCGCATGGCTTTCGGCACAAACAGATTTCGTACTGGTCTTTTCTTTCCACTCTTTCGCATCTGGCATATTCCGATGGCTATCAATGCAGGAATGGCATAGCTCACTACTGGTAGGTTGAGGTATCGGAATAGTTTTTGCGGTAGGGTGGCAAGTTCGAAAGGGAAGGGGGGAATTTTCTTCCAGTTGCTTATCACCCCTGCCAAAGCGCACATCATGAGTATGGGGACGGAGAAAGTATAGTCCTTGCCGTAGTAGTTCAATACTCCTTTTATCAAGGCTTCCTCTGTTTCGCCGCCAAACTGCTGGTTGAGATATGCCCTTGTACGGTCGGAGGCTTTTCCAACGGCATAGAGAGAGACGTATGTAAGTAGAGTGGCGGTCATATTCGATGGGCTCTCAACTGTGTCGCCCCATGATCCGTCGGGCTTCATGGTTGCGTTGAGCCACCTTACGCCGTTCTCTATCTGCTGTGCATATTTCTCGGCATCGATTCTTTGCAAGGCATACACGCTGACAGATGTAGAAATGGCGCTGCTTGATAGCTTGCCTCTCCACATTCCATCCTCAGAGCGACTATTCATTAGCCTCTCCATGGCATCTGCCTGCATTTGTCTTAACAATGTATCGTTTACCATTAATATGAAATTAAAAAGCCACTCACGTCCCTTTTCTAATTCTAAACGCTAAGACGCTAAGGCGCAAAGATTTATTATGAACACGGAAATCACAGAATAAACGAAACTTTCGTTTCTTTCGTGCATTCTGTGTTCGAAAAAATAAAAAACTCTACGTCTCTGTGCCTTTGC
The DNA here is from genome assembly GCA_946411565.1 of uncultured Prevotellaceae bacterium. Lineage (GTDB taxonomy): Bacteria > Bacteroidota > Bacteroidia > Bacteroidales > Bacteroidaceae > Prevotella. The sequence continues at coordinate 39,775 of CAMKEM010000020.1, forward strand.
GTTTGAAAAATAGAAGGTGAGGGGCTACTGTCGAGGGGCTACTGGGATGGCTTTTCTTACGCTCCATCCGCTCCTAGAGCCAGCAATCCGTAGAACATATATTCCACGTCACCCCTTTCATCGTAAATGGTAGGGGTAAAGGCACCATTATCTAGCCAATGTGCCTCTATGAAGTCGGAGGCGCTGCGTGGCTTTTCGCCTATCAGTCGAAGAGTGAACAATGCCACGGCTGTGGTTAGCAAATCGGGTATTGGAGCTTCCTCACTCGAATAGAACCCGCCTGTCGCATCCTGACGCTTGAGCAACCAATCCGCCCATTGCTTGTTGTACGTTCCGAGTGCCTGATAGCTCATTGCCAGTATGCAGCATACGGAATTGGTAGTGGGATGCTTTGGCAAGCTGAGGGTGATGGTCTTGGGTACTACCAATTTCATCTCGCTTGATATGAAGCGGAAGAATGATCCGTAGATCGTGTCCTTCGACATGCTTTCCCTTACCTTCAGTCCGCTGAACGGCACAGAGGGAAGTTTTCGGGGAGAAAAGACCGCTTGTAGCAGTTTGCCGAATTGAGTATAATACTCGTCCACCGCTCCACCAGCATTCAGGTATGCACCATTCCTCTCTTGAGAGCTTACGAACCGCCTCACGAGTTCCTGTGCTTCGGGGCTTAATCCTTTCCAACCCTTCCGCAACCTGAGATATACTTTTATGAGCAATGGCAATTTGGGCATTGACAATTGAATTGAAATCAGCCTCTCAACAGTAGCCCCTCATCTGCCCTTTGGGCATCCTCTGACACATACTCCGATGTTATCAACATCGGACTTCCCAAAGGGGCGAGGTTCGAGTTACATTTTATCACTTATGAAGATCCACATAAGGTTTTATTTCTAACTTCCCCCTCGCCCCATGGGGAGAGGGGGGGCCGTAGGACGGGGGAGGGGCTACTGTTGAATCTTAATTCGTAGTTATATTATTTTCTCCGTTACTTGATATAACAATCGTTTCAGCTCAAGGCAATCAAGCTCGGCAAGTGCATCGAGTGCCTGTTGCTTGTATCTGCCCACCATTTCTTTTATCTCCTGCCTTATTTCCTCATCGCTCCATTCTGGATGTGTGCATCGTAGGGCATATACCATTGATGGGTGTTGAAAGTTTAGAAGACCCCCTGAATCCCCCTGCTTAGGGGGAGAGGTTAGAGTGGAGGTGGTAGAGGTTAGAGCGAAAGGCATGTTAATTGTTAATTGTTCATTGTTCATTGTTACTTGCTCATTGTCCTGTGCGAAGTCCTCAAGATCGTCCTTCAACTGATAGGCTATGCCGATTGCTTCTGAATAAGCCTTTAGCATAGGACGGAGATGCAGGTGGTTGCCTGTGCAGGCAAGTCCCAAAAGCAGAGACACCTCAAATGCAGGTACGGTCTTGTTCCTGAAGATGTTGAGCGAGAAATCAATATCGATAGGATGCGGATTGGCACACCATTGCAGTTCTGTGCCCTGTCCCTTGCATAGGGACACATGAGCTTCTGCTATGAGTCGCACAAGCTCCATATTATTGCTCTGAGCAAGTATTCGGTAGCCTTCACCGAGAAGAGCATCGCCTGCGTTGATGGCATAAGTATCGCCATAGAGGGCATTGACGGTAGGCTGACCGTATCGCTCCATATCCTTATCCTCTATGTCATCGTGAATGAGCGATGCCTTATGGAAGCATTCTACAGCCACGGCTGCACGATGCACATCCTCATTCATATTGGTATCGCCCGTGATAGCCTGATATACGGCACATAGCAGATATGGACGCCAGCGTTTTCCGCCTGTTGCCATCCAACGTAGGCATACCTGCATGGTGTGGTCGTCGCTGTTGTCGAGCATACACGCCAGTTCCTCGCTACTGAACCAGTTGTCTATCTGGTTTCTGATAGCCTGATGATTGAGTAGGGGATAGTCTTCGGGTGAGATTATTGATAGCAGTTCCTCCACGTATTCCTGATCCACATTCGTGTTCATGCAACCGTCATTGTTCAGCACGATGGCAAGTCCTGGCACGGCATGGCTTACGAGCAACGGAAAGGCTTTCTCCAACGAACTTAGGCAGCTTACGCCTATAACGGCATCCACCACGTTGTTCTCCATCAGTTCTATTACCTGCGTAAATCCTTCAGCCACTATGCTGAGCGAACCGAGTCGGTCGGCATGGTCTTGAAGTGAAGGGATGGTGCAAAGTCCGCATCTGTGACAAAGCAATCCGTATTCATCAAACTCACCCTTGCACTCGCCATACTTGCTAAGGCATTTGGGCAATAGCAGAATCCTGCGCTCGTATGGTATGGCAGCCACTATGTCAATCCATAGCTGATTGTTGATTTCCACCATCAGCCATGAGGTGAGTTCGGTAGGCAGACCGTTAAGCTCGGCATATTCATCTGCCAATGCCCTTAACAGATTTAATGACACAGGCGGACATAACGCTTTCTGTTGCACAAAGACTTTCAGGTCTCTGCGCAACTTCATTCGCTCTGTTAATGTCTTTGGTACTGCCATACGAATTGAAAGTTGAAAAATGAGAGTTTAGAGTTTAGAGTTGAGAGTTGAGAGGTTAGAGTTAATTGTTCGTTGTTACTTGATCTCTAACCTTCTAATCTCTAACCTTCTAACCTCATCTACCCATACGCTCCGAATCCGAAGAAATAATTCTTCTTAAGCCATCGGTATGGGGCACTCTTTTCGGGAATGGCTTCATCGCCCATATCATGCCCTGGTACTGATACCATACGGGAATATTCTTCCAATACCGATTGGCGACTTGTGGTGTCGTATGCGTTATGCTCCTTAAGGAACTGGGCAAGACGATTAGGATTCTCCATCAAGATGCAACCACGACTTTGCTCTGCGGTCATAACCCTCAGATCTGCCATAAGTTGCGAGTCCTTGAACAGTTGGGCGGCATTCTTGCCTGTGTCGTTGATGTTCTCACATGCCATCTGTAGAGGTGGACAGAACTCAATAGCTCCCGATGGGCCAATATGGTGACTCATGCCTGTTGCAGCCGGGCACATCGCCACTCCTTTGTCGTCCCAGTAGGTATCTATAAGCGCAACAGGGGCTGTGCGACGCTCCTCAACGAGAAATAGCCTCAGACTTCGAATCTGTTCCCTGTCGAGTGCTACTTCTGGCTTCGGATTAGCTCCCACAGGGCGGTATATATAATACCAAAGGTATGCAGCTCCCTCGCGTGCCACTCTTTCTATATGCTCCCTACAGACAAGTTCCTCATAGTTGCTCTTGCAGATGCTTGCTGCCACGCCGAATATGAGTCCTGCCTTCTTGCAGGCACGTATGCCACGCAGACTTCTGTCATATACCTCATGGGTGCCTCTGCGTCTGTCACTCTCGTCCTTTAATCCCTCGATGCTGACAAGCGGAGTTACGTTGCCAAGTTCGCGTAGCTGCATGGCTATATCATCCGTAAGTAGCGTACCATTGGTGAAGAGCTGGAAGTAGCAGTCGTCATGCTTCTTGAACACATCAAGCAATCCTTTGTACATAAGCGGTTCGCCACCAAGTATGCCGAAAAAATAGCTTCCTTGCTTCTTGCTTGATGTGATGATGCCGTCAAGTTGCTCGTTTGAAAGAGCCTTTTTGCCACCAGCACTCACCCAACAACCGCTGCATCTCAGGTTGCAGGTTTCGGTAACGCTGATCATCACGAAGGCAGGGAAGAATTTCTTTCCCTTGGCAGAACGCTTCTCGAAACTACGCATGTTCCAAAGATTACGCCAGCCAAAGTTCCAAGCAAACTTCCAAAGCAACCTTGTCGGTGTTTGCCTTACTATCCTACAGCCTATCTTGGCAAGTGATGTCCAGTCGGTTAATGACATACGCTCCTAAATTTATTTCTTTAACCTAATACCAGCGCGACGATATTCAAGTTTGTCGCGTAGCGTTGCACCATAGAGTTCCATGCTGCCTTGCCTAACCGCAGATTCCTGCATCTCCTTGCCACCGTTGATAGGTCCACGTTCATATTTCGGAAAGATGATGGCACTTGCAGGGCACGACCTTGCACATGCCGGACAGTTGTTCTTGCAGTTATGTGGATTCACCACCCTAACCCTGTCGCTAACCATCTCATATACGCCAAAAGGACAGAACTCGAAGCATTTGCCACATTCCGCACATTGGTCCTTGTCGATGGTAGGATACCACGCATCTTCTCCGAGCTTCTTCTTGAACATCGCAATCTTTGATGTCCATGCCTCGTCAGCCACGGTCACATCTGTTTCAATTCCGAGTTCTTCCTGAACCTTCTCTATGCTCTTTGTGCGCAGGTTTATGCAACGGCAATCATCTTCGCCAACAAATGCCATAAGGCTCATCACAGCCCTCTCATGGCAAGCTATGATTGTTGTCTGTGCAATGTCGTGCACTTTCTTGTCCTTATCCTCGCAGAGTTCGCACAGGTCGCTCACCACATCCACGTCAAAGCCGGCCTTGCTTGCTGCTGTAGCAAGCAAAGCCACCTTGTTTTTATCGATGAATGTGCGTGATGCACAAGCGCAAATCGTTATCTTTTTGTTCATCAGTTTGTATTCAAATTTAGGTTACGCAGGTACGGGGATTACTTGCTCCTGTGACTTTTTGTGATACAAAAATACACATTTTATTTTATAATACAATATTTATCGGCATAAAAACGCAAAAAAGCATCATAATGCCGATTTCGCGTTTCTATGCGGCTACCTGTATTAGTGAGTAGCTAATGCCTCGCTTTGACTTCACCTTTGCAACCTTCATCTCCTTCATAGCCTTTCCTATTTTTATGGAATTGATATGGCTGTCCTGTACGTCAGGATACTGCTGCTTGAGAATCTTGCGGATTTCAAGCGAGGTGAAAGAGCCAGGCTTCTCATTGCCCTGTGGCTTGCGGAAAGTGCAGTCGATCATCTGTTCCAGATCCAGCGTCTGCTCGTATGGTGCGTTGAGTTCCTGTATTCGTAGCGTCTCTTCGTTGGTGTACCAATAGCGAAGTTTCTCATCACGAACCTCATGAAGCAGTTGGGCATACAACTGGTCATATTCAATCTCACCATTGTTATTGATAAGACCGCCCTTGGGTATCTCAATGGTTAGGAAACGTCGTGAGCCTGTCTTGTCAACGAGAGGATGACGGTTGTTGGTCGTGGCGATGAACGATGCAAAGCGTTTGCGCTCGTCTATGGTCTTACCATAGATCTTTCGACCGTTGACCTTGACCTTCGAGAGTGCCTGTTTCACTTGTGCCATCTGGCGAGCGTTATACATATCAATCTCGTCAAGGCAGATGAGTAGGCAACAGCTCAGAGCCATCTCCTTGTCAAACTTATTGGCAAGGTTGAAATGGTCGAGATAGTACTGACGCAGATGTTCTGGAAGGAAACGTACGCAGAACGTACTCTTGCCACATCCCTGATCTCCAATGAGCAACGGAACTGTCTCATTACCATGCTCTTGCTCCATATTCAGCCAATGCGCTACATTGGAACGGAGGTAGATCCTAAGAAAAGCAATCTGCTCGTCGGTAAGTCCGGGAATGCGGTTGAGAAATTCAGCCACCCTGTCCTTGCCATCCCATTGAGCAAGGCCGTTTAGCCATATCTCCACAGGATTATAAACAGGCGGAATGTCAGACTCTACATACGCCTTGATCACTCCCTTAAGACTCTTATCATCAGGCATTTCGCGCTTTGCCTTGATGAAGATTGTGTTGAGAGCTTCACATGTCAGACGAGTGAATTTCTCGTCAGGCTCTCCTGTTTTCTTGTACTCAACCATGCCACTGAGTACGTTGTGGCGGAAATTGTAGTGCTGTTCGAGGAAGTACTCTACTGGCAACTGGTCGTCTTCCATTTCTTCAGAGCAGGTTTTGTCTGCTGTCATTTCCTGAGCAGGAGCCTGTGCAGAAACCATTTCTTCGATGTTAGAAGACTCGTTAAGTGTGTTTTCTGAGCGGATTTCGCCCTGAGCAAAATTTTTAAGTTCCATAATGTTAATAATGACTTTAAGTTTATAAATCAGTGGTTTGATCTGTTGTATTTGTTTGGTTTTTCCTTCGAAAAGGATTCGGTTGCAAAAGTATAAATAATTTCTGAAATTTGCAAGAGTTGTCCCAGATTTTGTGCAATTTTTTCCTTGTTTTTTTTCGATTGCCGGAATCTATTTTCTTGCCTTAATATTAGAAATACTTCACGTTCTGTAACTTAACGTGAGTTCGATGAAAAAATAGAAAATATCCATTGGGATTGCCATCCCAATAAATGCAAAATAGGGCTCAATGCCCTTAAAATTGCCAATATGGCATAAAATAAAATCTCAAACTAAAAGATTTTTCACCTTGATTTTCTATAAAGATTTTATTTTGATTTCTGAGCGAGCTACGAGCGAAACTAAGAAAATTATCCCTCCTTAATATTTTAGATTAGATTTTTTCAGAATTTTCTGTTTGAATTTTAAAATACATATATAATTTAGGAGGAAAATTCTTACTGCCTAATATTTATTTTAACGTGAGTTCGACGAATTGCCTATATGGCAAACAGCAAGCTGTTTTTAACT
>CAMKEM010000021.1 GCA_946411565.1 uncultured Prevotellaceae bacterium
TCAGTTCAGCATCGGAGATGCGTTTGTTTCGAATTCATCGAACTGACGTTATTTACTTTCAGAAAAAGCAATTTACTTTCTACTGGAACGGCAAATACCAGTTGCGAGGATCCATCAGGCTTTTCTGTGGATTGTTTCCCTCCAATTTCTTAGCGAACCAACGAGAGCCGAAGTTGCCACCCCATGTGCCTGACTCGTTATAATGGCGGGCGAGACGCTGGAGATCATAGAAACGGCGGCCCTCGAAAGCAAATTCCTTGGCATACTCATCGCAGAGGATATCCTGCATAGCAGCAATAGAATCAGCCTTTGAAGTTCCGACACTAACACCATACTTCTGGGCAATCTCCTTCATCTTCTCGCCTATGATGACATCAGGCAGATAATGGGTGTTCATCTGAGAACCGAGAGCAGTAGCACGAGAGCCCCTCGCTGATTGTGCAAGCTCGTTCTCCTTCCTGTTGAAGGTGCAAGAGCCGTGAGCATGAATGCCATAGACATTATTTGAACTGAAGACCTCACGATACTGGGCGTTGAGGAATGACAAGGTGGTGCTGAGATAGTCGAGAGATTTCTGCGACAGATACTTATAAGGCTCTATCCGTGGTGTGCCGTCCTCGTTAGAGACTATCTTACCCTCAGAATCAAGTGTTGGCTTCTTCACAAGATCCTCAAGGTATGTGGAAATACCATTCTTAAGGATAGCAAAGGCGGCATCGGTATAGCCCATAGCGTTGAGAGCCTCTGCAAGATGCAGATAGATGGTAGAGGCACGATAGAGATAGACATTCGCATTCTTCACCTTACTAACATACACGCGGGTGGTATCAGTAGGGTTTCGATAGAGAATAGCCAAGTCGGCATCAGTATATGCAGATGTGATACTTGCACGACCATCGCCAGCCTTGTATTTCTTCACTTCTGTTGGGTAGCTGGTGTTAATAGACTGTCCGCTATAGCTTATTGGATAGTAATAGTAATCGGCAGAATCCATAAGCTCATAGAATGTCCTTGAAGGCTGAATCTGAATATTCTCCACACGAGGACAGTCGGATGAGTGGTTTATGGAATAATAGTCGTAGCCGAACGCCAGAGGTATGGTGGTTGTCTTTCCGCTCTGCGAACTTACCGCCATCGGGATATAGGTAACTACATCTCCAGGACTTGCTATATTGGCAAAGATAGAGACATAGTTATCAACAAACATATTAAAATCAGTAGAGTAATCCTCAGGAGATGTGAGATAGTCTCTCGTACGATAAGAGAGGCAAGGCAGAGAAAGTACCCCATATTTGCAGAGATAGTCGGCATACTTTGCAGCCGCCTTATCATACTGAGCCGTTTCAAGATACATATCTCCGAGAACCACCTGAGCAGGCACGAATATCTTTGACATATTGATAGACTTGCTCGCTCCCCAGTTGGTTGTGCCTATACCATAGACGGGTGCTGCGAAATCGGGCACCTGAGTATTAGGATAACGCTCAAGAAGTTGTTCAAGCTCTGGTGCAAGAGCATCAACAATCTGCGAGAGGTTCTTCTGACAACCAGCATCAGATGCCTTTGCCTCTATCTGCGAGATTGAGGTCAGAGGTTCGGTGAAGAAAGGAATGGTGAGTCCGTCGGCATTACCGCAATAGGTGCGGGCTAACTGGAGGTAAGCCCACGCACGCCAAGCAGCAACGGCGATATACTCGTCAATAACAACATTCGTAGAGCCTGTCTTCAACGTGGAGTCACGATGAGCGAGGTAATAGTTACAGTTGTTGATGACCTTATAGAACACGTATGAGCTGTCATACGCATTTGTAGTAGTGGCTGAATAGTTGGCAAGTTCCTTGAGGTTCTTGTCGGTAGTACTTTCATCCACCGTTACGAGTTCACCACGCATCTCACCAACATAGAAATACTGGTCAGCCACCTGCTGCATAGCCTGTGCGATGCCAAGGGCATAGAATACCGAGTCAGTCTTCAGGTTCAGCTCAGGCTCAGAAACCATACTGTCGTTGTCGGTGGAGAGCATATCCTGACAGGAGGATAGTGTAAAGAGTAAAGAGAAAAGTGTAATGTAGAATGACACCCTACCCTTATTTCTATATTTCTGAATTGATTTTTTCATAACGCATATTTTTTAATGAAAAATGAAAAGTGAAAAATGAAAAATACAGATTACCATATTATCGCGAATAAACTAACTTGTATTTTATAATTTTTCATTGTTCATTTTTCATTTATTATAAGTTAATCTTCACTCCAACCACAAACGCTCTACCCTGCCCCACGTTTCCGCAGTCAATACCCTGATACATCACGCTATTGCCGATGCTGAATTCAGGGTCGTTGCCCGTGTAATGAGTGAGAGTGAAGAGATTACGTGCCTCTGCCCATACGCTGATGCCCTGAAGCCACGACTGCCAGCTCTCAGGCATAGGCAACTGATAGTTCACACGTGCATACTTCATACGAAGGAATGATCCATCCTCTATCCAACGGTCAGAGAAACGGTTGTTCTGCATAGGATCACCATAGGCAAGGCGTGGAAGAGTGGCTTTCTGTCCCTCATATCGCCAATGCCCAAGCTCTGCCACCTGCTGATTGTAGAACGTAGAACCAGAATTGAGAATAGATCGCTGATAGTTATACACGTCATTACCCAGACAGAAGTTGAAGCCGAGGTCGAGAGTGATAGCCTTCCACGTAAGAGTGGCGAAGATATTACCATAGATATCAGGATTAGGATTTCCGATGACCGTCTTATCAGCCTCACTTATCACGCCATCGCCGTTGAGGTCAACAAAACGAACATCACCAGCCCCGAACCTAACATCTTGATTAGCAGCATTCTTCATTACGAGATAGCCCTGTGTAGATGCCGAGCGAGCCTCAGCATCAGAAGAGAAGATGCCGTTTGTCTTGTAGCCATAGAATAGTGCCACAGGATTTCCGACGGAAACAAGGATGTTATTATCGCCATACACAGAGTTGGTATAGTTGCCGTCGGGCAGAGCCGTCACCTTATTATCGTAATGCCCTACCGATACGCCAAGCTCAAGAGTCCAGTCGCGCATCACCAAAGGCTTACCCGTCATGGTAAGTTCAAAGCCCTTATTTTCAAGTTCTCCACCATTAGTCCAGTATTTGTTCACACCAGAGATAGGAGAAGAGAAGCTCTTGAGAGTCAGCAGATTCCTCGTCTTGTGAATGTAATAGTTGAGATTAACAGACAGACGGTTGTTCAGCATATTAAGCAGCAATCCGCCATTCCATTTCGTGGTAGTCTCCCACTTTATGCGCTCGTTGCCGATAGTCGTCATCTGAGCACCTATCGCCTCATAGTTGTATCTTACGGATGTAAACGAGGTTCGAGCGGCATTACCAGGAATATCATCATTACCGCTGATGTCAAAGCCAGCGTTGAGTCGTAGGTAGTCGATGCCCACTTCCTTAGGAAACCAGTCCTCGTTAGTCATCACCCAACCCATCTGAACGCTTGGGAACACAGCCCATTGTGAGCCGAACACCTTCAAGGCTCCTGAAGCCTCATCACCGAAACGACTATTAGCCTCGGCAAGAAGCGAGAGGGTGGCAAAGTAGCGGTTGCGATAGCTGTAGTCAGCACTCGCATAACATTGCATATTCTTCCACACGTCGTTAGTGCCATCCACGTTGGCATAGCCAGAAGCAGGATCGGCAGTAAGATACGGGTTCTTATCCGTCTGGGCAGTCTTATACTGAGTGCTCGCATCACTACCATCGTAAGAGAAATAGTTATAGCGGAAACCACCAGTAGCAGCCAGTTGCCAACATCCATCACCCATTTTCCAATCCACATGAGTATTGCTCAGCACGTTGGTCTGCTTTGCAAAGAGAGAGGATGTGAGGTTATAGACCGTTCCAAGTCCTGTAACCTCAAATGGTGGCACACCATCAGAAGGACGATAGTAACGCTGAGAGTTTCGGTTAAGCGTGTAGCTGAACTCCGTAACCGCTGACAGATGTCGGTTGAACGTGTATTTAGGAGTGATATGCACGTTGAAATACGTGTTCTCCACCTTGTTCTTGTTGTCGCCATTTCCATTCTCAATAATGGCGGTAGGGTTGGCAAGCGAATAGGCATAGTCGTTGTCGTACTGTCTGTTGCTCAGAGCACTAAACAACTGGTCATAGTCAGACAGCAGACTTGTGAAACCACCCACATGCTTGTTATACTGATAAGGAGTAACTAATGGCGACTTGATGAGAGCAAGAGCAGCAGGCGAGGTCACAGTACTTGTGCTCATATTCTGGGCAAAGCCATCGTCAAACACGTTGTTGTTTGTGCGAGCAAATGACATGTCGAACCTTGTGGAGAGGTTCCACAGGATGTTGATGTCGGTATTGAAACGCACGTTAAGCCTGTTGAAACCCGTCTCCTTCACCATGCCTTGAGCATCGGCATACCCCACATAGAGGTTATACATACCAATGTCGTCACCTCCCTGCACGTTGATATCATAGTTTTGAGTCAAGGCCGTGCGATACACCTCATCCTTCCAGTCTGTATCGTTGTGATACATACGATAGTAATAGCTGTTAGGATCATCGTTGAGGAAGTTGAAGATAACGTCACGATACTCAGATTTCTTCAGTTCGGGCATAGTACCGAGCATTTCCGTGGCATAGTCACGATACTGCGAAGCATTCATCACCTTCTGCATACGAGGTGTAAGTGTAACACCAGCCGACAGTCCCACGTCAATACGAGTAGCCATGCTATGTCCGCGCTTTGTCTCTATGAGAATAACGCCATTGGCACCACGAGCACCATACAGAGCCGTGGCATTCTTCAGCACAGTCACCTTCTCTATGTTCTCAGGAGAAAGACTTGCCAGAGCATTGAATGCCCGACCGATATGTAGCGTTTCGCGGAATAACTGCAAATCAGTCTCCACACCATCTATAAATACGAGAGGCTGGGCATTGGCATTAATTGAGCTAAGACCACGAATGAACATAGCACTACCGCCATCAAGAACTCCCGAACGTGTCACAGAACGCACATCAGCAGTTGTGCCTAACTGCACATTAATATCAGACGACTGGAAGTTATCACGCTGCACATCAGCCAAAGCCGTATAATCAGTACCGTCACGATACATCTTGCCAAACTTATTGCTAACAAGTCGAATCTTCAGGTTGCTTTTCTTGCAAGGCACTTGCACCGCCATATACGAAGGAGCACTAACATACAAGGCGGTACAGAAATCAGGTACCGACACCGTAAACGCGCCCTTTGCATCTGTCATAGCCGTATATCTGTTGTCGGCAAGAGCCTGAACCCTCACACCAGCAACAGGAAGTTTCGTGGCATCGTCGATCACGGTACCCGACACCTGTATCATCGTATTCCTATCGGCAATAATAGTCCGCTTCGGGATTCTGAGTCCTTCCACCTCATCATCCGCTACGTCATCAGCATCATCCTGAGCGTAAAGATTTGTGCAGAGGAATAAGAGAAGACCTACCCCCCAGCCCCTCCCATAAAGGGAGGGGAGTAGATAGCTCTTTCCGCTAAAGAATTCCCTTGTATATCGAAATATTTTGTGCATTTTTATCATTTTCAATTGTCAATTTTCATTTTTCAATTGTCCTCACTCCTTGGCTTCAATATAATATTCGCGATTCTTATCTGCGAATCATACTTTGCCTTGTTGCTCATACTGAACGAACTAAGCGTGCTCATAACCTTGATGTTAGGAGCAGCATTAGTGCCATAATAGCAGATAGGAAAAGTGAATTTACCGAGATAGAGGGTATCAACCTTAGTAGGATCATTCTCGAAAGCCTTGACCTTTGAAATCTTCGCTACCGTAGTCTGAAGAGTCTCTCCATCCAGACGTCCTGTCTGCGGTTGGTTGTTGGCATCAGTATAGTGAAGGTCGAAACGCAAGGTATATGGCAATGGTGAGCCGTCAACTATTGCAGGCACCACCACAGCATAGATATCGTATGTGGTAGAGAGCACATCAGGAAGATAAAAGTCTAATTCGGGTGCAAAGTTAGAACCTTCAGGAAGCGATGCACGTACATATTTCAAATTAACATCCTCATCATCCAACTTGCAGAAAGATTCATCCATCTGCCAACGCTCAAGAGTCATGAGGTCATATCCATATCCGCTCGTACTAACCACACGCCCAGGAATACGGTTCTTTATAACTGGTGCGTAAGTCTCAGAAGCAAGGAAAGGAAACTCACTAATCACTCGTGCATGACCATTACTCAACTGCTGTCGGAAAATTGTCACTCCATCGAGTTTGTCAAGCCCCGTGAGCTTGTTGCCCGAAGTAGAAAAGAGAGTGTCACCCTTGGCAAAGGCAGCACCAGACACGAGCTTAGAGTTATACTTTCTGTTTGTCTCAGAAAAAGCCGTATTACGTACAATCCAACGCTTCGTTATAGAGTCGGTCCAGTAAGCCTTAGCATCATGGATCTCAGCATCAGCAGGAGCAGCACTCAAAGTAGCGGCATTATTGGCATCTACACCAGCAGAAGCTGCAAGAATAGTAGCCTTACCAGTAGCAGAAGTAGGACAAGTACCACCTTTCTTGCCTGCGAAATCGGTAGAGGTACTACTAAGATTCTGATACTTTATAGGTGTGATGTATTTATAGTATGACTTAATCTTATCATACGCATTCTGCCATGCAACATCCGTAGGAATGATAACGGTATATAGGCTATCCTCATTATCAAGTCTTGCATTAAGGTGCAGAAAACCAGTAACCAAAGAGTTTGTCACCACAGTAACAGAGTCATCATATACCTGATTACCATTCACAATCTCACCCTTCACAGATGCGTCCTCATCAAGAATTACCCTTTCGTATCTCTTCACGAAGGAATTGAAGTACGAATCTGTAAAGCCATAGCGACTCTTGTCTGTAAAGAAATTCTCGTATGCGTTAGGTCGGAAAGGCACCATGCCATTAAGCGTGTATAGAAGTCCGTTGCTCGAAGGAGTGTTAAAGGCATCCCCCCCCCTGTTAATTGTCTTACCATCGAATGTGAGACAATCGGTGTTTTTTCCAGAGAAGTGTATAAGTTTCTTGCTAAGCATATACACCACCGTATCATTTGGATTAGACTCAAGATGCGAGTAATTAGCCACATGATCATACACAAACTGCTCAATCACCTGCTTTCTTGTCGCAGCATTCTGAGCCAACGACATAAGAGAGTCCTTATTGAACGTGCCATTGACAGGTGCCCACACGGTATAGGTAGTAGGAGCATTCAGCATAGCATCATATCCTACTGCTTGAAGAACCTGTGCAAAGTCACTCAACTCTCCCTTAGCAGATATATTCTCCCACAACGTTTTTTCTGCAGAAGGATTTGCATCCACTACCACAGAGTTATAGTCGTTGAAGTCGGAGCAGGAGGAAAGCAGCAAGCACAATCCACAAAAAGCGGCCTCTCCCCCCGCCCTCCCCCGTAGGGAGTGAACCGGAGTGCGAAAAGCATTCACTATATGTCGAAATATATTCATTTTACAATTACGAATTACAAATTACATGTTTACTAACAGCCTTTGAATTACTATTTAAGCGATAAAAGGTAACTACTCCCCCTGTGGGGGTAAGGGGACAGTTCCCTCCCTATTGGGGAGGGCGGGGGGAGAGGCCATCTGGAGAGACTTAATACCAATCCTCCGTCATCGTTGCATCATTGATGATGGTCGTTGGCACAAGCTCAAGGAAGTCGAACGAACCGCCAAGAGTGGTTTCCTCAGGAATAAGGTTACGCAGACGCAACCAGTAATCATTACGCTGATCAAGATGGATAGTTCCAAGAATACGACGCATCATACTCGTTCCATAGCCTTCCTCATATCGGCAACAGTTACTGATAGTCTGGATAAGCTGATCTGCAGATGTTGCACGTTCCTTGATACTATTGTATGTACCACGAGAGAAACTTGCAGGCGCACGCATATAGTTATGGTTACGCATCACTAGGTCGGAGGCAACGCCATAGTCAGAGAACTCGCTTGAGAACATATATCCCGTGGCATCACGATCTGCATCGAGTGAAGAGTTAGGATAACGTGCATCGAAAGGTACGCCAAGCGGTTGCATTGAGGCTGCGTTTCTTGATGTACCAATGAAATACTGCATCAAACCAGAGTTTGCCATAGGAGGATAGATAACACGAAGCTCATAATCACCCGTAGGAACACTCGGAAGCTTAACAGCAAAATCGTATGCTCCCCAGAATGAAAGCTGATCAGCCTCCCATGCACGCCAAGCACCTTGTGTGTACCATGCAATACCAGACGAAGTGCCAGTGAAACTATAAAGATTATCAAAATAATCCACAGGGAAACGTGTCATTGTGGCTGCAGAACCATTGAGATTCTTACTTGCAATCTCAGCCTCGGTGGCAAAGCGGATATCATTGTTAGCCAGTTCATAAAGCATAGAACCAGTATCTATGCGCAAACGTTCGTTAAGCACCTTCTGAGGCACATCGGCACTATACAGAAGCATTCCATTAATACCATGCACATAACCATTGAGTGCCTTGATGTTACTGCGACTATCGGTATATACAAGGATACCAGGTATCAGCACCTGATGCGTCTGAGGTTTACCCATTGTTCCCACCTCGTCGGTAAGTGTGTTATGCTGACGGAAGCGGTTGATATAGATACTCGTCCTCGCACCACTCGTCACTTCCCCATTCTCCCTCTGATATAGCGGTTGCCATATCTTCATCAAGGTATGTGGGAGTAATGTCTCGTAATAGTCGAATGGTTCTCCTCCGAACGCGAAGTTCCAGTTGGCATTTGAGGCATTATAACCGAATAGCAGTTTTGATGTTGCCATACCAGCCTTCAGAATATGGTAACGCACAAACATATTCACCACGTTGTAGGTGTAGGTATAGTCATCGCCTGTGCTAACTTTCTCGCCATCAGGCAACGGATACCAGTTTTCTGCATCCTTATACCACTCAATGCACTTAGCCTTCAGGTCGGTGAATGTGTGAATGCCATTAGCCGCCATTACTGTAGAATCCTCAGCAAATACAGTATAGCGCACATTACACTCCGCAGGCACATAGAACTCTGTTGATGCCCAGCTTGATCCAGGACGACCATGATTGTTATCTATTGCACTATTGAACTCTTTCTTTGTCTTTGAAAGCAAAGAGAGCATACCTGTCTTCTCCAAAGCCTCGTAGAACACCTTATACTGCGTCAGGTTCTTCATCATCTCATTGATGGTCTGGGTATTGCGAGGTATCACTTTGTCTATATAATGCAAATAACCATTTGCAAGTTCGATATCATGACGGTCGTTCTCCCTATCAACGATAGCAGAGCCACCAAGACGCACCGAACCATCATTGCATATCTCAGAACTGAATGTTTGTCCGAGATACGTGAACACCTCATTGGCACCAACACTCGAAGTCTCAGACAAATCAGCATAGAGATATGTCATCGTAGATATATGATACTTAGCAATCTCCTTGCATTGCTGGTCGGTAAGTCCATCCACAGAGTTCTCACTCATACCATTATGCACAAGATTACCATTGTCATCCGTTGACTTAGGATCATTCCACAGACTATCAACGTATGCCGTCACCCCCTCATTGCTCGGTGCATAACAGGTATATTGTCCATACGTACGCATCTCCGCCCATAGGTTAGCCCTCTCAAGAATCTGCCTGAACAACGCAAGATTATCATCCCCTTCCACAAATTCCTGAATGGTCTGACCAGTAAAAGTATATAGGTCAGATTCATCCGGCTCTTTGTTGCAGGAGGTGAAGCCCCCCATCCCCACAAGGGGGAGCATTATTGATAGTAATGCCGTCAGAGGTCTATTTATATATTTTCTAATATTCATGTTTATGAATCTATTATCAATTATCATTTACGCGATAAATTCTATCTGCTCACCTCCCTCCATGGGAGGGGGCAGGGGGAGAGGCCGTTAATAATTCTTCTCCGCCGTTGCCCTATCCTTATATGCTGGATTCTGTCTTAACAGAGAATTTACCTCCACCTCAGATTTCAGCACAGGTAAATACAGATAAGGCTCTGTCTTAAGATTTGCCACAAGGGCTGAACCATTTCTGTTTGTATATTTTCGAGCCATGAGAGTAAGGAAACTATCATAGTTTTTTGCCTGATTGTCACCAAGATTCACCATGAGCGCATTATAGTCAACACCACTCATATGACGATAGTTATACCTCAGCATATCATACCAACGCTTGCCCTCAAAGCAGAGTTCACGAGCACGCTCGTTCATTACCTCAAGCTCAAGTTCCTCACAGGTGGTGCCAAGTGAGGACACATAGTTGGCTACTGCCTTTACGAATTCTGCAGTTTCTGACTCCTGCACATTGAGTTTGTATGCCAATGAATCGTACAGGGATATGCCGTCCTTCTGTGCACGAGTGTTTACTATCTGCACCTGTCGCATTCCTGTTACAAGGTGGTTGCTGATTTCCTGTGCCTTGGAATATACATTCTTTGCAATCGACAAAGAATCACTAAGTGAACCTGCATTCACAAGCTGAGATACTGACGTTTTCACGTCCTCACCAAGAAGACTCGCAATCTGAACCATTGCCTCAGCTTTCATCAACATGACATCGGTTACGCGATACACTATCCAGTTTGTGTCATAGCCTGTGTAGGAACGGTTCGACGGTACGTCTGACTCCACATCACCCATGAGATACGGGGCTACATACTTGCGTATCATCACTTCTTCCTCTGCTCCCGTGTTGAAGTTATACACGCTTTCGAAGCCTCGGATATCAGTTACCTCATCGCCTGTATGCAACTGGTTGAACACGTTCACGCCTAAGCCGATGTTCGCATTCTTCTTTATCGAAGAATAGTATGAATTGGTGTAGAACCACGGCTTTGCATTTGACGTAGAACGACTCTTGTAATAGGCATTGCAGAGGGCGGTGTTGTCACTAAATTGCAATTCAAGCAGCGACTCACTCATGTTGCCCGCCGCGAATGGAGCGTAATAATTCCTGAAGAGGTTAAGGTTGTAGCCGTCATCGTCAAATTGGCTACCTGTGTTGAATCGCTTTACTGCCATGCCTCGCGCATCCCTTATCATATCGCATAGTTCCACGCAACGCTTATAATCGGAAAGGGTGTGATTGACAGATGCCCTCCACAGATAGCAGTCTGCCAAAAGGGCATAGATGCTATTACGAGTGAAGCATCCGTATCGCTGTACATTGTCAGACACGTTGGCTGTGGAAAGTGCATCGTTCTTCGCTTCCTCAAGGTCGTTTATTATCATATCGAGCACCACGCCAGCAGCCTTCTGCTCCACATTGAGTTGCTGTGAGCTCTCCTTATATGGCTCAAGTACTAATGGTACGTCACGGAACGTGCGGATGAGATAGAAATAGCACAAGCCACGCAATGCTTTCATCTGAGCAACTACATTCCTATGGTCGCCCTCAAGGTAGTTAGGATCAATATCCATCACGTCAGCCGACTTTGAGAGAACAAGGTTACAGGTATTTATTACAGTGTATAGTGCTCCCCAGCTATTATTCTTATTATCCGTCTGAAGATTGTTTGAGTCAAACTGATTCAGCTCACTGATACTCAACGAAGTATTCACGTTAAGCTCATCCGAGCGACATTGCCATATAATCAGCTTCCTCTGCACAGAATCAGATGCCATTGCAGTATATGCGCCATTGACCATTGACTGCACCTGTGCCTTTGTCTGCCAGAAGTCTTCCTCCACTGTCTTGTCGTCAGGGAGGATGATGGTATCTACGCAGGAGGTGAAGCCCCCTAGCCCCCCAAGAGGGAGCATTATAGATAGTATTGCCATCAAAGGCCTATTTATATATTTCCGAATATACATACTTGCAAATTCAATTTTCAACTTTCTATTTTCAAATGGCCTACCCCTTCTGAGATAAAATGTAACTACTTCCCCTATGGGGGTGAGGGAGAGAGGCCGTTCTTCTAAAATCCTATAGCAACATTCGCCGTGAACGACTTTGAACGTGCGGTTTTGTTATCTATGGCAACGCCCCATCCTCCAACGGAAATTTCAGGATCAACACCTGAGTACTTCGTCCAACAGAATAGGTTGTTCATCGTTACATAGAACTGCAACTGATTCAAACCGTATTTCTTCAATTCCTTCTTCGGGAAGTTATAGCCCACCTGAAGGTTCTGGAAACGGAGGAATGAGCCATCCTCTACGAAACGACTTGAACCCTGATAGTTGTATGCCGAGTTATTGTCATACACATAGATTGCTCGTGGTATCATCGTTACGTCGCCATCCTTACGCCAACGCCAGTTCACCGTTGCGCACTGGTTATAGGCTCCTGACATTGCCTCAAGGTCACGGCGTGCAGCATTCACGATCTTGTTGCCCCAACGATAGGTGAAGCGTGCCTTCAGATTCCAACCACCATATTTGAACGTCAGATGGAAACCTCCTTGCAGCTTTGGCATAGAGTTACCGAGATATACTATATCGAGGGCATTGATTTGTCCGTCGTGATTAATATCCTCATATATAGCATCACCTCCCTGGAAGGTGTATGTGGTACCATCAGCGTTATAGTTATAGACTATGCGCTTTGGCTGGCCATTGCTATCCATAACCACCCTGCCATCGGTACCAGTTACAACAGGCATTGTCTTACCATCTGCAAGCATTGAATTTATCCATTGCTCATAGTCAGCAGTGGTCCATGAAGGATTGTTCTGCATCTGCTCCATGTTATAGTTCCTGAGGTAGTCGAACGAATACTGAAACACTCCATTATAGCGGAAACCATATATAGAGCCGAGGGCATTGCCCACCTGCACACGGTTAAGGAATTCTCCACGCTTAGTAGGACTCCAGTCGGAATTGATGGCATTGAGCACTCGATCGTCCATCTTCGTTATCTCGTTATAGTTCTGGGCAATGTTGAAGCCTGCACTCATAGAGAACTTGCCAATCTTCAAGAAGTCCTTACCCGATACGTTCAGTTCCCAACCATCGTTCTTCATACTTCCCACGTTCTGGTAGGCAAGAGAAGGATAGCCTGTGGTGGATGGTATCACTACGTCCTTCTGCAACAGATCCTTGGTGTCCTTGTGGTAGAAATCGAAATCCACCTCAATGAGATCGTTGAGGAAACCGAGGTTGAAGCCGAGGTTGTAGGATGTGGTCTTCTCCCAACGTAGGTCGTCGAGTTTCAAACCGTCCATCTTTGAATATGAACCATATGTTCCTGAACCAGAAGTATAAGTATTGTAGGAGAGGTAGTCAGCATCTGGTGCCTTACCATTAACACCCCATGAAGCACGCAGTCCGACCATTGATGCTATGCTGCGCAATGGCTCGAAGAATTTCTCATCGGACACGTTGTAGCGCAAAGATACGCCTGGGAAGTATGCCCAACGCTGCTTAGGACCAAACTTTGAGTCGCCATCGGCACGAAGTGAGAATCCGAGGTTGTAGCGCTGCTTGTAGGAGAAGTGGGCATTGTATATCAGGTTCTGAGAGTTGGCACGTGAGTTGCTACTGTTCAGACCATTGTACGTCTTTTTCTTTATGGTGGCATATAGAAGTGCTCCTACAGCCGTTGGCGCGGTTATGCCATTCGGGAGCGAGAACTCTGCCACATACTGCGAGTTGCTACGCTGGGTGCTCATCTCATATCGGGCAAGCATCGTCATGGTGATGTCTTCGTTCTTGAAGTATGGGGTGAAGATGAACTCTCCACGTGCACCTATCTTCAAACGGTTGGACTCGGTATTCTCGGAGAAGTTATATTCCCTCGGAGAACCACTCCATGATAATGATGCCACCTCTGCCGATACGAAGGCTGGTACAGAACGTGCGTAGATGTCGAAATCCACACGACCATTGAAGGTGAGGCGAGTCTGACCTGCTGCCGTACCAAGCAATTCATACTTTATGTTGAAATCTGGCGTGATGCGGTAGGTCTGGTCTTTCTTCCATGACAGCTCTGCATTTGACACAGGGTTTCCCAACTCCCAGATGGAACGTAACTCGTATGAAGAGTAGTTGCCTGTGTATGGGGTGAGGTCGTTGAGCGTACCGACAGGGTTCATGGTATAGAACTGGTTGGTGTCGTTACCCATTGCATCCTGCTTATACACACTCATATTCGGTGCCATTTTCTGTGCCTGCCTTACAATATCATAATAGTTCATGAGATTATTGGTGTAGGTAAGAGCGAAATTGGTAGAGAATCGTATGCGGTCAGACACGTTATAATCGAGTACAAGACGTGTTGACAATCGGTCAAGATGCTGCTTGATAATGTAGTTCTCCTGATTGTCGTAACCACCAGAGATACGGAAGGTTGCCTTCTGACCTCCACCTGTGATATTGATATTGTATGAGTGCTGAGGACCGAATTTCGTTACCTCCTTCACCCAGTCGGTATTGTTGTTCCAGTTCTCAAAATCTGCCCATGACTTGTCATAGTTTATCTCACGAATATTGGAGGTAGCGGTATTCGACTGGTTAGGATTATAATATTCCTCCTTGATGAGCATGGTGTAGTCATCACCGTTAAGAAGGGTATAACCTTCCGGCTGCCATGTACCCGTGAACTTATACGAGAAATTTATGCGCGGCTTTCCACGACTGCCTCGCTTTGTCGTAATCTCTATCACACCATTTGCACCTTTCGAGCCCCATACAGCTGTAGCTGCAGCATCCTTGAGCACGTCAATCTTAGCGATATCCTCCACATTAACCGAGAGAAGCGATGAATATTCCTCCTCTGAAGCATTCTGGAAGTCAAAGCTTTGGTCAGGGTTATCGAAAATCTTTCCATCTACTACAATAAGTGGCTCAGCATTGCCATTGATAGTGGTGACGCCACGCAGACGCATCGACGTACCAGCACCGAGGTTTCCAGAGTTTGCCACGATGTCAAGACCTGCAATCTCACCCTGCAAAGCCTCATCGGCAGAGATAAACGACATACCCTCAACCTCTGATAAATCGAAGGTGGATTGTGCAACGGTCATCTCCTTCTTTGCAATGTTCAGACCACCCGAAGTTCCACGCGAACCCTTCACCACTATCTCCTTCAGGTTAGTGTTCTCCGATTCGAGTTTCACATCAAATCTGGTCTTTTCGCCTATCGTCACGCTATATTTCTTACATCCAACGTAAGTGATCTCCAGTTTATTCTTCTGGTTCTTCACCTCCATAGAGAAGTTACCCATCATATCGGTCTGCGCAGCAGAAACGATACGATTATTCGGATCTTTCTCCACCACATTAGCCATCATAATAGGTCCCATGTCATCACTCACCGTTCCCGAGATGACACGAGTCTGGGCAAAGGAGAAGAGAGGGAAGAAGAGGAAGAGAAAAAGGACCCCTTTCCCGCCCTGCGGGCACCCTTTCCCCATAAAGGGGCAAGGGGGAAGTATGCATTTTCCGCTAACAAAATCCCTTATATATCGAAATATATTGTGCATAATTATTAAATTACGAATTACTTATTACAAATAGTCCCCTTTTTGATTACTTTTCGCGATAAAAGGTAACTATGCCCCCTTCCCCATCACGGGGGAAGGGTTGGGGTTAGGGGTTGTATTTCAACGGCTCACTCACCTGATGCACCACAGCGAAAGATGACACGCTGATGTTCTTTGCAGATGCAGCCCTCGCATCAAACTCATAGTCACGAGTCATCTTGTTCACCAACCTATCGGTGGCATTGGCATCAATCCTAATGCTATGCCCAGTAGCGTCGGTCACAGTAAGAACACCATCTGTTGCCTCTGTAGTAATCTTGGCAGGAATACCGAGCTCAGATGAATACATAGACTGGTAGGTGTTCCTCTCTACCCTATTGTCGGCAAACACGGAATTGTTCATAAAGTGGTATCTCACAAAGGCACGCAACGCATTCAGTTTCTTCAGCACCTCAGCCTTTGCAGCCTTTATCTCGCTTTCAGAATAGTCGCCCTCGTTGCCTTGGTACTTCTCAAAGATAGCCTTAATTTCTGCAATACGTGGCAAACCATTATTGTTATAGGCAATCTCCATAGCCTTATTGTCAGGTGCAAAGAACGTGTAATTATATCCATTGAAGAAGTTCACGTTCTGGTCAAGAGCACAACCACCTTTACCTGAGAACACGAAATATCGCTCCTGTGGAGATGTTCCCACCGATGCAGACTCTGCAATACCAGCCCAACTCATAAGAACCGATTCATCAAATATCGAAATCATGTCAAGGAACCCTGAGAAACGATCCTCATACTTATGCAGAAGCGCATATACACTCGTGATAGATGGCTGAATAACGTTATCCAAAGCAAGGGTATAACCATTACCCTTCGTAGGATACCATCCTCGGGTGATATTTGCAGCCTTCGCTCCATTATCTATCTGTGCACCACCTCGCACCATACCTGTGAACGTAGCCACATTACCATTCTGTGTCTTATGGAAATTATCCAATCTAATGGCACCTCCATGCTTTGTGAGGTAGTAATGATTCTCACCAAAGCGATCCACATTGGAAGGATCGAGGATAAGGGTATGGTATTGTAGCACATCATATACCTGTGACTTATAGTCCTTCGAGCTTGCTGTGATATCCTCCACCGTATTCCTTACAGAAGAGGAAATCTCACCAGTAGCCTTGTTATAGTCGTGAACCTTCACGCCAACCTTCTCTACAAGCTCACCACGTTTGTTCGTTTCCCAATGTGAATAGAACTCAAGGGCACGAGGAGTTGCAGAGCCAAGAGATACAGGGTCTATATAGCAACCAGAGAAGGCATTATTGTTTGGCAGGAAGAAAGCGAACTTAGACTTCATCGCCAACAAATAATAGTAAAGGTCGGCTCCCCATGTAGAGGCTGAAGTTCCGTTTGTCTTATCTTGTGCGAAGGAGTTCATTATGCTATACTCTGGGAATATAACCGCAGGACCGAGCACAGACTGATACTCATCGGGCACAATCATACGATTGAGCTTATACACCACTCCATTGCTTGCAACGCAGACATCATATTTCTCGCCCTCTGCGGTCTGCTTACGTGCAAGGTCTGATATGGTAAGTCCCATGAACTCTCCCGATGCGTTCTGCTGAATCTTACTGAACTTGCTCGGCACGCTCTCTATGAACGAGCTCTGCATCAGGTTGTTTACGAAAGTCGTCAATATTCCATTACCCTTCACCAACATCGTGTCAAGATGCTCAGGAAGGTTCTCTGGTGTGTTTGGCAAACCTGTTCTACCATAATTCTCCACGAAGAAAGCGCCATCACCTCCAGCACAGAAGTATTTCTGCAATACCTCATCGGTAGGCACGAGGATAGCACCCATATCAGCTAAAGATATAGCAGAAGAGGTATATTGATTCCACCCCGGATCCCATAGCAATTGCTTGCTTGTTGTGGAAGAACCATTTGGATCGAGGGTTGTAGCACCTGCACCATGCGATTTCTTTGAAAAATAACGAACCTCAAAGATAGAATCCAATACCGCGCGACCATTCTGTATAGCCCAAGAGTTATACGAGTTGGTTGCATTGGCGTTAAAGTAAGGAGCACAATGATAGTCAAGCATACGTGAGAATAGTTTTGTGTTTTTCTCACAACGGAGTACCTGTCCTACATTCCCAGGAGGCACTACGACCTTATCCACCTGATGTATATAGCCATTCAAACAGGTTACGTCACCCTTTACTACCTTATTGCCGAAGATATATGCACCCTGCGAATCGTCAACACTCGCGCCTACATTTTCACCACGCAGAATACCAAAATCACAATCAGCACCCGTCACGGTAATATCATTGTTAAGCATCTGCTCACGAGTGAAGTGAACAATCATAGGAACTGTTCCATCATATATTACATTGATACCCTTATTATAGTAGCCTTTCCAATAGGAATTACCCTGAGGCATAGTAGCTCCAGAGTAAAGAGTATATATTGTATCGGTAATACTCAGGTTTGAAGCGTGTTTCAATGCAACCCCACGACTCACGTTGTTAGCATCAGCAGACACATTTGAAAGCATCCCCGTGAGCATAGCATTATCAAGCATTGAGGTATAGAGCAACTGTTTCTTCATACCCTCCGTAAGTTCTGCGTATGAGTGAACTCCGAAAGGATTATCCGACTGAAAGAAAGCCTCGAAAGCAGCATCGTTGGCAGGGAAAATGGTCTTGCTACCAGTACGACCAAGCACCTCGTCATAACCGAGATCCTTAACCAACTGCAAATAGTTAGTAAAGGAGCCCTCAAGGTGCTTGCCCGACTGC
Source organism: uncultured Prevotellaceae bacterium (assembly GCA_946411565.1). GTDB lineage: Bacteria > Bacteroidota > Bacteroidia > Bacteroidales > Bacteroidaceae > Prevotella. The sequence goes on from CAMKEM010000021.1 coordinate 18,331, forward strand.
AGTTCCTCGTATATCGTGGAACCAAGCCATTCGGGTTTCTCGTCAGCAGGCACAAGTTCTTCCTTTTGACAGGAATACATCATCACCATGCACGAGAGGGATGCACATAAGATGAGCTTTTTCATAATTGTCTATTTAGTATTAATCACGTTATTATCTTCCGTGTTGGTAAAGTTATTAGCTATTAGGAACCTTGTCGATGAACTGACAAAAGGCAAAAGACTGTAGTCTTTTAGACCTTAGACTTTCGACTTTAGACATTCGTCTTTTTCAATTTGCAAAAATAATTAAAATATTCGACAATTATGCATAAATTCAAGAAAAAATACGAATAAAACCGAAATTTCTTTGATTTCTATTATTTACACGAAAAAGTCCCCCACTCCACTTCGGAAATGAGAGACTTTTTATTTAATTACCAATTACAAATTACGTTACTAAATAATAGCGAATCTGTAATTTTCCGCTCAGTCCGCAGGGATGCTTACCAGAGCAAGAACTTTCAATTTACTTAATCTGTGCACCAACTGCGTTGAATGTACCCTTCTCTGTCTTGATGACGAGCTGACCGTTCTCAATAGCCTTAACTGCCTTAGAAGCCTTAGCAACAGCAGCAACCTCGTTGATACCAGTTGATCCAGCAGCAGGAACATCATTAATTACAGATACCTTCACATTGTCAAGCCAGCAGCAACGCTCACCATTTGTATAGTTAGAAGAGAAGATAATCTTCTTGAGTGCATTGTCACCATCTGACATTGGAACTGCTTCATTCATATTCTTTGATCCCTTATAGGTAGTAGCAACGTAGATGTTCTTGTCTGTGTAGTTCAGATAAATCTCGAAATGAGTTCTATTGTTCTCCGTGCAGATATTACCCTGCACATTTCCGTTGTTCTTGCCACCAATGCAGCTGAACTTAGATTCGTCGATATTAAGAGTATTTTTTTCAGATGCTATATCCCAATTACGACTATAGTAACCTATTGTGTCACCATTAGCATTCAGCAAACCAAAGTCCATTACATATTTTGGGAACTTCTTGCCATTACCAAGGTAGCCGTAATAAATATCAAACGATAAGACAACAACGTCATTATTCTTTGGAGCATAGTCGATGTCAACCTTAGCATCACCCTTACCGAAGAAGAGTGCTTCATTTTGTGTTTCTACATTGTTAAAGCCCAAACCGAATGCATACTGTTGCCAATCCGTCTGCATATCCTTAGAGAATGTGCCGAGAATGTCAATCTTACCCTTTGTACCCTCGATAGAGTATGTAGGATCCTCACCTTCCTCTGCTGGAGGAGTTTCTGTATAAGTCTTTGAGAAGTCGATGTCAACAAGGTACTCCATCTTCACAGAAGCGATGAAATCATCAACACCCTTTGCGAGTTCAGCCTTAGCATCAACAAGAGCCTGTGAACCTTCAGCGGTATATTGTCCAGCCATCTGTGTAGCATACAGTTCCTTAGCCTTCTTGATTACAGCACCGAAAGTCTCCTTGTCACCACTTGAGTACATTGCAACAGCAAGTGTCTGCTCAGCATTTGCAATAGCAGCAGGCATATCTGTGAGAGGAGTATTTACTGCATTGAATACATCAATGAAATCTCTGTTAAGATAGCGTACACCTGCATTAACGATTATGTTAGCAAGAACTTCCTCTGTATAGACAGAATCCTTGGAAACATACTCATTCTCAACATAGAATGGAGCACCTGTTGCCTCATACTTAGCCTCACCCTCAGCGCAGAGAGCAAGAAGTGCATCCTGATCAAGAGCCTTCCATACAGCGAGACGCTTCTTTGCCTCGTCTATACCCTTCTGAAGGTTATCCTTACCCCAAGGCTGTGCTGTCTGTGTAGCAGCTACGAGATCCTCAGCAACCTTGATACGCTCCTCCAAAGCAGCAATCTGCGTCTCTACGTTTGCAAGATAGCTCTTCTGTTCAGGTGTAAGTTCACCCTTAACAAGCACCTTGTAAAGCACAGGATTAATAAGGGCTACATCATTACCAGGAACATCTGATGGACATTCAACTTGATAACAATGCATGAGAATAGTGACTTCCTTATCCTCTTCAAGTGTGAATGAGCCAATGAAATCCTTGTCGTATGAAGGACTGAGAGTACCTGCAACGATTGTATCATTCTTTGCAGGATCATCTGCATTCTCAAGAATCATCTCAATCTTCACATTATCGTATGCTCCAGAACGCGCCCAACGGTTCTTGTTCATAGTCATCATACCACCAGAACCTGTTATGCCAAGTCGGTATGTACCCTTGTCAAGAGTAGTGGTCAGACGAGCCTGTGGATCCCAGGCGTTATAAGCATAGCCACGCATCCACTGAATCTGAAGAGGAGTCTCGGCAGCTTTGGTCTTATGAGCCCAACGGTCACAGTTGAACACCCAAGGCTGAGCGGTTGCATCATTGCTACACTTGTTGTACTTTTCTGTCCAGTTCATCCAGTTGGCTGAAAAGTTACCACCAGAACCAGAAGGATGATCAATAGTATTAAATACGTTTGACAAGTTAGCAGGAGCAAACACATCATAGAAAGACGACTCAAGGTTTTCAAGCATTGTTGCCGCAGTCGCATCATCTTTTGCTTTAATAGCAGCTTCAAGATTTTTTATGCTCTCCATAAGATCGTCATATCCTGTATATTCGCTTGTCCACTCGAAACTACCAAGGACAGACTTAATCCACGCAATACGGCTCTCAGCCTTACGCTCATCAAATGCCTCTACAACTTTATGGCACTCGATATCCTTGACCTCTATACCAACAGTAAGACCACGCATATCAATAACGATATTACCATCAGACGCAGCCTCTACTGGGAATGCGAACTCAGTATAGTCTTCATTTGTGAAACTATAGCAGTTTGCGATGGCTGCACCTCCCGTACCATAAGAAAGTTCAACATCATCTTTACCGCCCTTTGTGGCAAGAGCACCATCAGTATTGAAATATGCGAAGATATAGTTATTACCACCAGCAAATAGGTCGATATCCGTATATCCAGGATCGGCACCTCTTACCTTCATGGTAACAACGTATGTACCACCCTCATTAATTTTCACAAGCTGATACATACCATTCTCCATGGAATTCATACCAGCATTTACTGTTACACCACCATTCTCAAGTACCGTAAAAACATCAGAAAGACCAGCAGCAGTTGCATCTGTTGCTGTCCATCCGTCAAGAGAAGCGCCTTTCAGTTCTCCATTAGTTACTAGGTTAGCTGCAGTTACCTTATATTTAGCAGCGCGTGTGTAGATAAAATCATCTACATTGTAAGCATTTGCACCAATAGCCATCGATGACAATAATGCCAGAGAAAGTAAATTTTTCACCATAGAGCCTAAGTTAGTTATTATGTTAAAGTTATTAAGTTTAAGTGTAAGGCTAAAAGACCATGGTATAAAGGGGTTAAGGCTTTCACCATTTGTCTTTCGTCTTTTTGTCGTATAGATTATTTATCTGGTGGCAAAAGTAGTAAAAAAAAACTAAATGCCAAAGAAAAAACGAACTTTTTTTTGTAAAATGGCACAAATTATTATTAGAATTACTATTTTTTCACTAAAGCTCAACAAGCTAAAGCAAGTTCCTAATTACAAATAACCAAGTTTACAACCACCTAATTTAATGTAAATCAAACGACTTAATCCACCTTTAGGGTTCTTTGAAAATTCGCTTCACCTCCGTTCTTCCAAGGGACCAAACTCGGTGAAAGTCCCTTCTATGTCCGCTTCTGGAACGGACTTTCACCGAGTTTGGTTAGGAGGAAGAAGGGACTTACAATGGAGGAACTTGGGAGGAAACATTGTAATTGTCTTTAGTTTCCATCTGGTTTCTTGCCATCATATACTGGTGACAATGGCCAATAGAAAGTCTGCCAATTATCGGGTTGGCTTGGTGAGAAATCAACCCAATCGGAAGAGATATTTTTCACCAACGGAGAATTAAGCCTTTTCAAGCCCATCACCACGAGTTTTGAAACCTCGTATGCCCCAAAAGGATTGAAATGAGTGTTATCCGAGAATTTCTTCTCTTGCCAAGGGAATGTGCCCATAGGATAATGCACAAGCAAGTGCTTTGAATCCTCAACACCCATAGTCTCAAAGAGTATCTTCGTATCAGAATTAAGGTCAATTAAAGGCACTTTTTCCCTTTCAGCAACAGCCTTCATAGCCTCAGGAAAATCACCATGAGTATTCTTTATCTTGCCATCGGCATCAAAGAACCTGCGTTGGGTAGGTGTGCAGAAAATGATATATCCTTTCTTTGCACGAACCATATCCACAAATTTCTTCAAAGCCACGGTATAGTGATACCAAGCACCAGTTCCTGGCCCTTTTTCCTTCTCGTCATTATGCCCAAACTCGCAGATCACATAGTCACCTTCCTTTATCAAGGACAGGATTTTCTGCAATCTATTCTGAGCCATAAACGAGGTTGCAGTAAGTCCACTCTCGGCATAATTAGCTATTGAAATACCCGTAAACCACCTCGGAAACATCTGTCCCCAAGAAGCCCAAGGCTCTTTTCCTTGATCCACAACGGTTGAGTTTCCACAAAGAAAAACTGTAGTTGCAGTAGTATCAGGAACAATCTTTATGCTCTCCACACAAGGAGCGGCACCATTAAACTCAAGCGTGAGCTTATCATCCCATGTAAGAGAGCCTTTCTCGCCAGATTTGATATGCACAACTGCAGGTTGTGTGTCCTTACCATCAATTCCCTTGAAAGACGGAATATCCACATTTCGCTTATTAATAATGAAAGAAAATTCCTGAAACTTACCTTTCTTCGTCACGCATTTCTCCACCATCATCCTACGCGACTCTGCTCGAACGGTTGTCTCGCCATCACGTTTCTTGTTACCAAGACGAACCGTAACACGATAGTTTCCGTCAGACACTTTTACCGAAAAATAGAACGGAGAAACGCTTTTTGCAGTAGGAGCCTCCACGACATCATACCCATACCCCACAGCATCGGAATATACAGGTTGCTGTTTGGTAAGGTCAAAAGACATCTCCTGCGCGTCCGCAAACGCACAGGAGACCAAAAGTGATAGTATAAGTGTCAACGGTTTCATCTGTCTATTTCTATCTTGATACTGTCTGTACCTTAATATCATCAATCATCATCTCATCACCTTCTGCAACGAAATCCACATAATAAGAATGAACAACCCTCGAGTCGTCAGCATCCAAGAGGTTTTCGTCCTTTTTCTTGTTAGCTAAGATTACAAGGAATTTATGTGTAGATTCAAAGGAGAACGAGCACAGATCATTATTGTTCACGTCCCAGTTCACCCAAGTCTCCTCAGGACTTATATCGCTAAACTCCAGTTCCTTACTCTCGAATTTCTGGCATAGCTTTTCGGAGAAGTATTTATGCAGATCCACATGCTCGGGATCAGTATAGAGTTGCTGGGCAAGCTCGCGGAATTTCTTGTCCCTATGGGCATTTCTTCGCATTCCCTCCTGAAGCCCGCCTATGGCATTGGTCAGTCTTCTGACAACGGAATCCTGTTGTTCCTTCGACTTCTGGATTTTCATTTCTGGGTAGATGTCGCCCATATAGTTGAGGTTCTTCAGGAATACCACGACGGAATCAAGCTGAGCACAATACAGGTCGGGATTCTTATGGCAGAGAGGCGTGAACGTGGCATTGGTCTCACTACGGAAAGCACCAATGAGCTGCGATATCGTCCTGTTTCTTCCGCCCATCTCATAGAAGAGGAGATACTCCATAGTGGCTGAATAGTAACATCTGTAACTTATCGGCATCATCTTGTCGAGAGTCTCGATAGATACGGAATCGCCATTCTTCGGCATGAGAGGGACAAGCGAGAAGAAAGTCTCAATTTTGGCATTTGGCCTTCTTGAAATCTCAGAAAAGAATTTGCTCAGGGTATAGGCATTCTCCGTTGCATTACCAGTAAGCCTCGGAAACTGCACGTCATCACCAAACTTACTATGGAACACCCTATGCGAAGAGGTATCAGCAGGTTCAGGCATACCACTTCTATCATCACCAGCACCTTGCATGGTGTTGATATCAAGCGCAAATGCCCCCATAGAGCATAAGGCTGCAACAACGAATAAGTATAACCTCTTCTGCATATTTCTCTTTCTGACTTTTTCCTGGCATGATTATTTAACGCTAAGACGCAAAGTTTATACCCTCTTTATCCCTGCGTTGTAAATCATCATCTTTCAAAGTTGATAACTCACAAGTATCTAGACAGATGCACGAGCCAACGCCCATGTGCACATTCTATAAATATGTGTTTGCAAAAATAAACAATTTCTCTGAAAACTCCAAATATTTTCGCAAATATTTTTAGCAAAGGTTTACAAACACCCTTTTTGAGGCTATACTTTTCACTTTTTAAGGGCAAGTATTCAGATTGAGAAACATACAAAAGTAAGAACCCACGTTATTTTATCCTGTTTTCCAGCTTTGAGTATATCCAACTGATAAGATAGCACAACAAGCCGGCTGCAAGATAGCCAACAGGACGCATTACGGATGAATCGTATTCCACATCTACGAGAAGGAGCTTGGCAATACAGACAAGACACAACACAAGGCCATACAACCTAAAGCCTTTAAGCCTCTTATAGAAACCTATGACGATGAAGACTACAGCAAAGATTATACCCACAAGACTAATCACGAAATTAACGGCATTAAGTCTGTCGAGAATGCAAAGAATGAGCAAAGAGAACTTAACACATACAAAAATGCTGAGAGGCTTTTCATATTTCTCACCATATTTCGCATAAAGACTCTTGACGTTAAGACAAGCCAAAGCAAGGGTTATAAGCACGATTATTATAACAGCAAGAACCTCTGTTCCAACAAATTCATTATAAAATGTAATCGGCAAGTGGGTAGCCTGGATAAAGCACAAACCTATTGCGACTGCAGCCTCAGCAGCAAAATAACCAGCCAATCGAGAAGTTTCCTCTACCTTGCCAGTAATTCTGTCTGTAAAGAAGAAAGGCTGATTAATAGCGAAACAGAAAGCACCTACGATTATATAGAAGACGCTTGCATCCATAGGAACCTCTATACACATATTTGCAAGCAACACAAGGAACAATCCTGTAAGGCAATATTTCTCAACCATCACATAGTTATTCCTTAGCCAAGCCACCATACATCCCCAAGCACACATAAAGACAACAGCAGTTGACCAGAAACCAAGTTCGGTAGGCTTATTGATAAGATATGCCACCATAAATACATAGCCAGCATATCTGAATATGGCATTCTTCCATCGTACACCAAGATAGAGAAGTATAGCAAATAGAAGAGCACAACCAACATAACCGCTATATATGATCGAGATATCAAAAACATACATTATGCCCAAGGCAATACAGAATGGAAGATAGAAGAAAATCTTCTTTTCCGTTTCACGATATTTCAACATAAAGTAAGCCATTCCAGCAGCCGTCAAGACAAGAAGGGCATTCGGCCAAACAAAGAGAGCCTCACTTGTACCCTCGAAATAACCCTCGAAATAAAACAGCCTGTTCATAGCCGTAGCAACAGTCAGCAATCCGACAAAAGAAGCACAAACACTTATTATGGCAAATGCTGAATTATACTTATCAAATTCATAATACCTGAACTGAGCGATAAGTGGAAGAAGTACCAAGACATACAAAATGCAAAGATACAACATGCTATATTGATATGCAAATACCATTATCATACATACCACAGGATGCTGTATCATCAGCCACCAATCTTCCTTATATTTTCGAGAGTAACTTATTGCGAACAAAGCAGATACGGAAGCGACATAGACAATCATGCCTAAGATATTCGTATTCCAGTTAAGACATGCCAGACATGTGGCTATGAAGATACCAGTATAACAGATATATGTAAAAATTCCTTGCTTATATTTGACGAGGGCAAGAACAGCCACTATCCAGATTGCATCAGAAATGAGAAGCGACACATCGGTAAAAGTGCCGAGCACGAACCTTGCCACAAGTCCTGAGATATACAATCCGCCAACTCCACAACCTGCAACGGCAGTAAAGAGCGTCTTATATCGTGAGTCCTTCTTTGACATTCTCCAAAGGCCTACACCTGAGAGTGCAAAGCAGACAACATACATCAAGACTGTCCTTATCTCAGGAGTAAGTCTTGGCTGGATGAGCTTACCAAAGAGCACAAGACTGAAGAATATCAATATTGATGCAAGAATGCTCATTATCTTCTTACCGAGCTTGCTCTCCATACTGACTTTATCGTCAGAAAAGGCATAATTCTGATTTTTGTTTGCCTTTTCGCTGAAATCAAAATTCCCAACAAGCGACTTAGACTCCTCGAAATCCTCTTTTTCATTCTCTGTCTCAATCTTGGCAGTAGTCTTAAAAGGCTCAGGAGCAGGCTCTTCTATTGGTTCTTCAACAACGAAAGTTGGCGTGAAGGTAGCATTAACAGTTTCACACTCTGTAAGTTCCTTTATTTTTTCCTGAAGAACGGCAACCTCCGATTCAAGAATCTTCACACGTTCCTCTAAGGTAAATTTACTCTTATCCATAAATCTTCATTATGTAGGTTTGGTAAGTAACTACAATTCCGTTGCAAAAGTACAAATTATTTTGTATTCTCCAAACATCAGAGGGCAAAACTAATCAAAATGCACGTTTTTTCATATTCTTTGACTAAATTGTTCCACCCTTGTTAATCCCCTCTCCCTTCAAATATACTCCATCGCAACTCCATCGTTACTCCATATTAAGTCCATCGTTTCGATGGAGTAGCGATGGAGTAACGATGGAGTAACGATGGAGTATCCTATACCGAAAAGCTGACAAATCCCTAATTTTCCTGCAATACAGAAACGACTTGAGAGATCAGAGGAAACAACCGTTTGCAAACACAATTGTTTATTTTTCTTTATTTTCAAAGTATTTTTGGCATTATTCTTGGTAGTTATCAATATTTTTTTGTATCTTTGCACTCCAATTACATTATTAATATAGAAAATTTCAAGATATAAGCAAAGTGAAGGATTTTTTTAAGCACACCCTTGCAACCGTGGCAGGTATATTCGTATTCCTTATAATCACGGGCATTCTGATGCTGATGAGCATCGTGGGTATGGTGGCTTCAAGTAGTCAGACAAAAACAATAGAGGATAACTCCGTACTCGTTATCAAGCTCAAGGGCGAGATCGTGGATCATTCCAACCAAGAGGATAATCCATTGGCTACCCTTATCGGCGAAGAGGTTGAGAGTCAGGGACTCTACAATCTCGTAGAGGCTATTAAGCGTGCCAAGCAGAACGACGAGATAAAGGGAATTTACATCGAAGCAGGACAGATTTTGGCAGATCCTGCAACGGTAACGGCTTTGCGCGATGCCCTAAAGGACTTCAAGAAATCAAAGAAGTTCATCGTGGCATACGCAGACCAGTATTCACAGGGTAGCTACTATATCAGTAGCGTTGCCGACAAGGTATGGATCAACCCACAGGGTATGCTCGCCTTGCATGGTATGGCTTCACAGCCACGATACATGCGCGATTTCCTCGCAAAGCTCGGCATAAAGATACAGGTGGTGAAGGTTGGCCAGTATAAGAGTGCTACCGAGACCTATACAGAAGATCACATGAGCGATTCAAACCGTGAACAGGTTACTGCATATATTTCAGGCATCTGGAACCACATGCTCAAGGATATTGCCGAGAGCAGAAAGGTTAGTGTGGATTCTCTCAACATCTACGCTGATCAGGTTATGGATCTTGCAAGTAACGAGACTCTAAAGAAGAACAAGCTCATCGACGGCACTCTCTATACCGACCAGATTAAGGGTGAGGTAAAGAAACTGCTGAAGATTGCTGATGATGACGACATCTCACAGGTTAGCGTTGCGCAGATGCTCCAGACAAAGAGCGAGGCATCTTCAAGCGACAACGAGATTGCCATCTACTTCTGTGAGGGTAGCATCGTTCAGGAACCTATTCAGGGCTATATAATGGGTGGCGGCTCAACCATCGTCGGCAATAAGGTTTGTAAGGATCTTGAGAAACTGGCAAAGGACGATAACGTGAAGGCTGTTGTTATCCGTATCAATTCTGGTGGTGGCGACGCATACGCTTCCGAGCAGATGTGGCATCAGATTACAGAGCTGAAGAAGGTTAAGCCTGTCGTTATATCAATGGGCGGTATGGCTGCTTCTGGTGGCTATTATATGGCATGTGGTGCAAGTTGGATTGTGGCAGAACCTACAACTCTTACTGGTAGTATCGGTATCTTCGGTACATTCCCAGACATCAGCAACCTCATGACTCAGAAGCTCGGCTTCAAGTATGACGAGGTTAAGACAAACAAGAACGCAACAATGTCATTATATGCTCAGGCACGTCCTTTCTCTGGCGAGGAACTTACCCTTCTGCAAGGCTATATTGATCGTGGCTATACACTCTTCCGTAAGCGCGTAGCAGATGGTCGTCACCTCAAGGTGGAGGAAGTTGAAAAGATTGCACAAGGACATGTATGGCTCGGCAAGGATGCTATCGGCATTAAGTTGGTTGACCAGCTCGGCAATCTCAAGGACGCTATTGATATGGCTTGTAAGTTTGCAAACATCAAGGATGATGACTACTATACAGGCACATATCCAGCAATGGCCGACTGGACAGAGACTCTTCTCCAGAGCACAAAGGGTGGTGGCAACTATCTTGATGCTCAGTTCAAGGAGATTCTTGGCGAGTACTATGAGCCATTCATGCTCATGAAGACCATCAGACAGCAAAGCCCTGTGCAGGCAAGGATGATGGAGAGTTTTAAGGTAAACTAAAACAAATGAAAAGTGAAAAATGAAAAATACAAGTCACACTTTTCACCTTAAAAAGTAATCTGTATTTTTCATTTTATAATTTTTCATTTTTCACTTAAATATGGAAGGCGATTTCATTAAAATAAACGAGTGGTTACTCCCATTCTCTTGGCTGTATGGCTTGGGAGTGGGTATAAGGAACACGCTCTTCGATCTTGGGATTTTGAAGAGCCGATCCTTTGACGTGCCTGTCATTTCCGTCGGCAATATTACTGTTGGAGGCTCAGGCAAGACACCACACGTGGAATACCTCATCCGACTGCTCCATAATAAATATCGCGTGGCAGTACTCTCGCGTGGCTATAAGCGCAAGACAAAGGGCTTTATACTTGCCGACGAGAACAGTACGATGAGCGATATAGGTGATGAGCCTTACCAGATGCATTGTAAGTTCAAGGATGTGAGTATTGCCGTTGACCGTAACAGATGTAACGGTATTGAGCGTATCACAACCGACGAGCCGACAAAGGACACAGACGTGATTCTCCTTGATGATGCCTATCAGCATCGCTATGTGAAGCCAGGTATCAACATACTTTTGGTGGATTATCATCGCCTTATCATCTACGACAAGCTATTGCCTGCAGGAAGATTGCGAGAGTCTAAAGAAGGCAAGACAAGGGCAGACATCGTGATTGTGACGAAATGCCCAAAGGACCTAAAGCCAATGTCATTCCGAGTATTGTCAAGGGCTATGGATCTTTTCCCATATCAACAGCTATACTTCACTTGTCTGCAATATGGAGATCTACATGGTATCTACAACGAGACAACCCGTTCTCTGAAAGACCTCAAGCAGGATGAGCATATTCTTCTTGTCACAGGTATAGCTTCACCAGAGCAGATGGTGGAAGACCTCACTCCTTACAACAAAAATATCACATCCCTGAGATTCAGCGATCATCATCAGTTTAATGACGATGATGTGGAAAAGATTAACGACGCCTTTGCCTCAATGCCTTCACCACGCATCATTATCACTACGGAGAAGGATGCAACAAGGCTCGAAGGTATAGAAGGACTCTCCGAAGATGTCAAGAACAACATCTACACCCTACCAGTAGAGGTAAAGGTGATGCTCGACCAACAAGAGAAGTTCGACGAAGTGATTCTGAGTTATGTTCAGAAGAACTCAAAGAACAGTACTCTCACCAAGGAGAAGAACCGCAAGAAACAGGAGGCTAAGAATCCCTCAGATTCACGCGAAAAGCCTATCCGACTGCCAGATAACAACGACAGCCAGGCAAGTAAACCGCCAGCAAAAATTAGGTTTTAGCCTACCCAGACAGCCCCTCACCCGTCACTTCGTGACACCCTCTCTCCAAATGGCGAGGGAAAAGTTACATTTGAATGCTAAAAGAAGGGCGCATGATTAAAAATACAAACTTCCCCCTCGTCCCTTGGGGAGAGGATGTCCGTAGGACAGGTGAGGGGCTAAGTGCTTTTTAGATTTTTATATGGAAATTAACAACCTCGGTGAGTTCGGTCTTATTGACCACCTCACAAAAGACATAGAAATAAAGAATGCATCTACGCTCAAGGGTGTAGGTGATGATTGTGCTGTATTCGACCACAGCAAGGACTTCAAGGATAGCGTATCGCTCGTATCTACCGATATGCTTATGGAAGGTGTGCACTTCGACCTTACCTACGTTGATATGAAGCACCTCGGCTACAAGTCGGCTATGGTGAATATATCAGATATCTTTGCTATGGGTGGTACTCCTCGTCAGATGGTGGTGAGCATAGCCCTCTCAAAGCGTTTCTGCGTAGAGGATCTTGAGGATTTCTACATCGGCCTTAGAATGGCATGTGACAAATGGAACGTGGATATCGTGGGAGGCGACACAACATCTTCACTCACAGGTCTTGCTATCTCCATCACAGTAATGGGCGATGCAGCAAAGGAAGATGTAATCTATCGTTCGGGCGCTAAGGACACAGATCTTATCTGCGTGTCTGGCGATCTTGGAGCAGCATATTGTGGTTTGCAGGTTCTTGAGCGTGAGAAGGCTGTATATTATCAGCAGGTAAAGGAGGCTCAGCAGAAGGGTAAGGACACCTCAACCATAGAGTTTGCTCCAGAGTTTGCAGGCAAGGAATACTTGCTTGAACGTCAGCTTCAGCCAGAGGCTCGTGGTGATGTGTTAAAACAGTTGCGTGAGGCTGGCATTCGTCCAACGAGTATGATTGACATTTCTGATGGTCTTTCATCAGAGATAATGCACATCTGCAAGAATAGTAACGTGGGTTGCCGATTGTTCGAGAAGGAAATTCCTATCGACTACCAAACAGCAGTAATGGCAGAGGAGATGAACATGAACCTCACAACTTGCGCTCTGAATGGCGGTGAGGACTACGAACTGCTCTTCACCTGTTCTATAGGCGACTATGAGAAAGTGAAGAATCTTGAGGGCATTCGTGTCATAGGTCATATCACAAAGCCAGAACTTGGCTATCAGCTCATCACACGCGATGGTCAGGAGTTCGAGCTAAAGGCACAGGGATGGAACCATTGTGCTAATTGAAAATTGACAATTGATAATTGAAAAATAAGGGCAGACAATTAAAAGTTGAAGTTCGAGGATATCATAGGACAACGCGAGATGGTAGAACGCCTTCGCAATCTGGCAGACAATAACCGTTTGCCACATGCTATTATGCTTTGCGGACCACAAGGTGCAGGCAAGATGGCACTTGCAATCGCGTTGGCAAGCCATCTGCTTGGTACTACCGATCAGGCATGGACGATGCTCAGCAATTTCCAGCACCCAGACCTTCACTTCACCTTCCCTATCATCCGTCCGAAAGGAGCATCAAGCGATAAGAAGTTTGATTCTGACGACTATATGCCGGAATGGTTAGAGATGTTGAGAACCGACGGGGCTTATTTCGACCTCCCTACATGGCTACATAATATAAAGGTAGAGAATCAGCAGAGTGCCATTCCTGTGGCTGAGAGCGATCGCCTCACCCAGATATTCTCAATGAAATCAAATCAAGGTGGCAAGAAAATCTCTATTATCTGGCTACCAGAGAAGATGAACATTGAGTGTGCCAATAAGATGCTGAAACTCATAGAAGAGCCGCCAGCCGATACCCATTTCATAATGGTTAGCGTTCATCCAGAGCTATTGTTAGAGACAATCAGAAGTCGTGTACAGCGCTTTGATGTCAAACCAATAGCACAGGAAGACATAATTGACGCATTAGTGCAAAGGCGTGGCTTGAGCGTAGAAGATGCCACGAGGACAGCACGAATTGCCGATGGCAACTGGCTAAAGGCAATCTCACTCCTTGAACCAGGTAACGAAACGGCATTGTTCTTTGACATGTACGTCATGCTTATGCGATTGGCATATGCACGCAAGGTTAGCGACTTGAAGAAATGGTCAGAGCAATGTGCATCAATAGGTAGAGAAAAGCAGATTCGTATGCTTGAGACATTCCAGAGGCTCACACGCGAATACTTCATGTATAACTTTCATCAGCAATCTCTCACATACATGACCGAGGAAGAAGAGAACTTCGCGCGTAAGTTCGCCCCGTTCATCAACGAGAATAATATTATAGGTATGTACGAGCTCTTCCAGAGGGTAATACGAGACATTGGGCAAAACGCCAACCCAAAGATTCAGTTCTTCGACCTCACAATGAAGATGGCTGTATTTATTCATAAACAGAAATAACCGACCCTCACCCGTCCTTCGGACACCCTCTCCCCTAAGGGTGAGGGGCCAAAAACAATATTGTAAATGGATTTTAAAGATATGACATTCACTCTCGCAACAGGTTGCGGACGCGGTCTGTGCCGTAAGAGTTGCTCACGTTCCGATCATCAGCTCAACGTGTACGACTGGCTTGCAGACATCCCAGGTAACAACGAGAGTACAGACCTTGTAGAGGTACAGTTTAAGAACACTCGCAAGGGATACTATCATAACATCAACGGACTCGACCTTAAGAAAGGCGACTGGGTTGCCGTAGAGGCTACCCCAGGTCACGATATTGGTGTGGTAACTCTTACTGGCCGTCTCGCCATTATGCAGGTAAAGAAGGCAAACCTCAAGTCAAGCGACGACATCAAGCGCGTATATCGCTTTGCACGTGATGTGGATATGGAGAAGTATGAGGAGGCTAAGGGACGTGAACATGCCACTATGATCCAGAGCCGACAGATAGCCAATGAGCTTGGTCTTAACATGAAGATTGGCGACGTGGAATATCAAGGAGACGGCAACAAGGCCATCTTCTACTACATCGCCGACGAGCGCGTGGATTTCCGTCAGCTCATCAAGGTATTGGCTAATACCTTCCATGTACGTATCGAGATGAAACAGATCGGAGCACGTCAAGAGGCTGGTCGTATTGGCGGTACTGGTCCTTGCGGCCGTGAACTTTGCTGTGCTACATGGATGAAGAATTTCTCGAGCGTATCTACCACAGCAGCACGTCTTCAGGACATATCACTCAACCCACAGAAGCTTGCAGGTATGTGCGCAAAACTGAAATGCTGTCTCAACTATGAGGTAGATTGCTATATGGAGGCTGGCAAGAAGATGCCTCCAAAAGATGCCGTTCTTCAGACAGCCGACAGCGATTATTACCTTTTCAAGCAGGATATTCTTGCAGGTATTGTCACCTACTCTACCGACAAGCGTCTTGCAGCCAACCTTGAGACAATCTCCGCAGAGCGTGCATTGGAGATCGTAGATATGAACAAGCGTGGAGAGAAACCAGTTCAACTCATCTCCGACGGTACAGGTAAAGAGCCTCAGAAACCGAAGGATCTTCTCGCTGATGCCGACATTTCACGCTTCGACAAGGCTAAAAAGAAGAAAAAGAAGAAGAACAAGAACCACGGTGAGAACAAAGGTGGAGCTGATCAGCAGAACAAGGGCGGTAATCAGCCAAACAAAGGCAACGACCAGCAGAATAAGAACGGCAACCACCAGCATCACCATCAGAAGAATAAAGAGTAAAGCCGAAAAGGTAAAAAGTAAAGTAGAAAGGATAAAGAGGGTAAAGTGCAAAGAATAATGGGAAAATTTTCTGTTTTCAATGTTCGATTTTCAATCAGACACGCCCTATATTGTGTTTGTATCGCAATGACAATAATGTCATGCGATACAAAGACACCTTATTATCATTACGCGCATACCCCTATTGACGGATGGGAAAAGAATGACACCCTAAGATACGAGGTCTCGCCTTTGGAAAAAGGTGGAGAATACCACACATCAGTAGGACTACGCCTCAATGGTGCTTATCCATTTCGCAAATTATATCTTATAATGGAACAGGAGATATTCCCAAGCCTGCAACGCAGGACAGACACAATCTGTTTTGACGTGACAAGCAAGGAAGGACGATTCACAGGCAACGGTATTTCCTATTATCAATACACTCTCCCTGTTTGCAAGGAATACTTTACTGCGAACGACTCTATCCATATCACTATACGCCATGCCATGAAGCGTGACATTCTGCCTGGTATCTCTGATATCGGCGTGAGATTAACACGAAAATAGGATAACGAAAAATAAAACACCTTCTTCTTCGTCGTACATAACAAATATCATGATATCCTAATCTTTTTTATCCCGTTTTTGATACAACTTGCTGATTATAAATTAGTTTTTAGAAGTTTTAACTATTTATTTTTGGTAATTTGTACAGAAAACCGTATATTTGTACCCGAAAATTTGAAGAATGAGATTATCAGGAAATCTACATTCTGTAAGCCTAAAACTTAAACAGACGAAGAAATTAGCTATTATAATATGTTGGTTAGTCACCTCTTTGTTATGCGCAAATGCACAACAGAGCGGAAAGGCTTCATATTATTCAAAAAGGGCAACAGGCGCAAAGACGAGTAGCGGCATACGCTTACATCACGACTCTCTTGTTTGTGCCCATCGCACATACCCATTCGGCACAAAGCTCCTTGTCAGGAACCTGACCAACGACAAGGAAGTTATAGTAACCGTTGTTGATCGCGGTCCTTACAGAAAAGGCAGAATAATCGACCTTACATACGCTGCAGCCGAGCAATTAGGTATGATTTCAAAAGGAGTAGTAGCCGTGGAAGTTACAGAGTATCATCCAGATAAAGGCATACCATACGCATTAGATCCTGAGCGACTACCAGAAATCGACCTCGAAGAGCATGAGGTTAGTGCAGTAGATGAGGATTACAATGCCGTTTGGACAAAGAACAAACGCGAGAAGGTCGAAGATAAGCTCGCCCTAAACACAATAGAGAAATCCAAAGAAGAAAACACTATTATAAAACCCCGAACAGGGGGGAAAACGAAAGCTAAAACCAAAACTGCAACTAAAAACTCTAAAACTAAGAAAAAGAGGAAGTAGCCCTTCCTCTTTTTTTGTCCACAAAATTCCCATAATGGGATATTATAGTGACAAATTATTCCTCGTCCTCATCGAAATCAAAGGAGCTGTAGCCCTTAGATTCCATAATGAAGCCTCCTCCACTATTTGAACCTCCTCCACCAATACGAGCTTGGTTTATACTGGCAGCTTGTATTGCAGCATTCAACCTTAACCTATGAAACTTTAGCTGTGGCGTGTAATAATTCTTTTTCATTTTGTGTTATTATTAAGGGGTTAATTTATGTAGAATAAGTGTAAATCGTCTCAAAAACAATATCTTAATACCATCACGGAATTACAATAAGATTTCATCCGCATATGACAAGTATCTTGATATATAACGAGAATATATTAAGGATTTCGTTGCGAAGATAAACAAAAATTTTGTAATTTTACTCACCAACACGCATCTTTTAACAAAAATTATATATCGAGGGATGTACTATGACTATTCAGCTATAGTATTTCTCATCGAAATCACGTTAAAAACGCAACCTCATAACAAAGAATTTCCTTATTTCAAATGAATATCAAAGCGAGAGAGATACATGCCACTCTTGCCATTCTGACCAACAGGGATTTTCTTTCCTGAAGCATTCTCAACCATCTTTGCAGGATTGAGATATGTATGGGTATGTCCACCAAGGAATAGGTCAACACCATCCGTTTGAGGCACAACACGCTCGTCTGATGGTTCTACATCACCAGTCTGCCAACCGAGATGCGAGAGGCAAATAACAAGGTCACACTTCTCCTTCTCACGGAGAGTCTTGACAACATCCTTTGTAACAGAAATAGGATCAAGATATTTTATATTGCCATAGTTCTCACGCACAACAAGTCCTTCGAGCTTAGGAGAGAGTCCGAACACACCAATCTTAACGCCCTTACGCTTGATGATAGTATATGGTTTTACAATACCTTCAAGAACAGTTCCTGTGAAATCATAGTTAGCACAAACAATAGGGAACTTAGCCATCTTAAAGATACGAGCCATATTTTCAAGTCCGAAATCAAACTCGTGATTACCGATAGTAGCGGCATCATATCCCATCATATTCATAAGACCTATCTCCACATCCCCCTTAAACAGACTGTAATAGGATGATCCTTGAGAGAAATCGCCACTATCAAAAAGCAGAAGGTCGGGAGAAACCTGACGTTGTTGTTTTACATATACCATGCGACGAGTGAATCCTCCAAGACCAGCCTTATTCTTATCAGCAAGATTCTTGCTGAAAGGAAATATCTGCGAATGGCAATCATTGGTATGAAGCACTACTAAATCCTTCTGTGCAAAGGCATTAAGCGTGACAAAAAGGAAAAGGAACAATATCTTTCTCATCTTTATGGCCTCCCTACTCTACTGTTATTCTACCTTCAACTTCAGAATCAACCACACGATTATTCTTCATGTTCTCTCGAAAGAAATCCATGATGATAAAGCGGAGGTTGTTACTCTTATCTGTCAACATCTTACGGTTAAAGCCTTCTTTCAAAATAGGCAAACCGTCATTTCCTTCTGCGAGATAGTCAATTGTAGAAATTCTATACTCAGCATCAGGATTTATAGTCTCACCATTTATCTTCAGGCTTACCAGTTTTTTATCCTTACTAATAACAGCCCTCACACTATGGCTCACGCCCTCACCACCTCTGGCAGCTATCTGCTCAAAGAGAATTATGACATGAGAACCTTTCAATGTCATGAAACAAAGCTTATTTTCAAAAGGAGCAACCTCGTTTACATTTCCGATAGTAACATCACCCTTGCTGAGTGAGGCACGTATTCCACCCATATTACATACGGAAAAGACAGGCTGTTCATCAAATCCCTTACCTGCCCAAACAAGGATGTCAGCTATCAGGTTAGACAGCTTACTCTCTGGACGATCGGCAAGCATATCGCAAGCCAGTTGTCCCACGACAGGCGACATTATGCTATCAACCTTGAGTTTGAAAGGTGCAAGGAAAGCAGCAGTCTCAACATCGGGAGTTGCATCAAACAGAGAGTCGAACGTCACTCGCTGATAGTCAACCGACTGAACGGCATAGTGGCGTGAAGAGCAAGAAGCAGAGCCAACCGCGATTGCAGAAACAAGCAATAAATTCCTTATATACCTTTTCATATTAGTTGAATAAAATTAGAAAAACTGATGCAAATTTACTCTTTTTTAGTTAATTATAAAAAGAAATAGAGAAAAAAGTCGCAAAAAGTTTGGAAAGTCAAAGGAAAATGAGTAATTTTGCACCCGCTTTCCGACGTAACCGATGGTGAGGGAGAAGTGTTACCCACTATGTTGCGTTAGAACGATACAACAATTTAATAAAACAATTCAACAAAATGGATTTGATCAAAGTTGCTGAAGAAGCATTTGCAACCGGCAAGCAGTTCCCTGAGTTCAAGCCAGGTGACACTATCACTGTCGCTTACAAAATTATCGAGGGTTCAAAGGAGCGTATCCAGCTCTATCGTGGCGTAGTCATCAAGATTTCTGGTCATGGTGACAAGAAGCGTTTCACTGTTCGTAAGATGTCTGGCACAGTTGGTGTTGAGCGTATCTTCCCAATCGAGTCACCTGCTATCGAGTCAATCGAGGTGAACAAGCATGGTAAGGTTCGTCGCGCTAAGCTCTACTACCTCCGTAACCTTACTGGTAAGAAGGCACGTATCGCTGAAAAGCGTGTTGTTACAAAGTAATTTGTGCACACTGAAAATAAAAAAGACTCACCCCGTGTGGGTCTTTTTTTAATTTTTCAAGCAAATGAAACATCTCAAAATTGATCTCCACAAGGCATGGAGCATCATAAAGAAATACGAGCACCCTTCTAAGGAAGCACGTGATCGAATTGCCTTGCTTGCAGGATTCCAGACATGGGAGGACCTGCAAAAGGAATTGGCAAAGAATTAAAAACAACCCCTCGCCCCTTGGGGAGAGGATGCCCGAATGGCAGGTGAGGGGCTATTAACTAAATTTCAAAATGAAAGAACTAGCTCTCAAGTACGGCTGTAACCCAAATCAGAAGCCGTCTCGTATCTTCATCACCGAAGGCGGACTGCCTATCGAAGTTCTTAACGGACGTCCAGGATACATCAATTTCCTCGACGCACTCAACTCTTGGCAGCTTGTCAAGGAGCTCAAGGAGGCTACTGGTCTCTGCGCTGCTGCAAGCTTCAAGCACGTTAGTCCTGCTGGTGCTGCTGTTGGTCTGCCTCTGTCAGACACACTGAAGAAGATCTACTTCGTTGACGACGTTAAGATTCCTCTCTCTCCTATCGCATGTGCATACGCTCGTGCTCGTGGTGCTGACCGTATGTCAAGCTACGGCGACTTCATCGCCCTCTCTGACACTTGTGATGCTGCTGTTGCAACTCTCATCAAGCGTGAGGTAAGTGATGGCGTTATCGCTCCTGACTATACAGAGGAGGCTCTCCAGATTCTTCGCGACAAGCGTAAGGGTACTTACAACGTAATCAAGATTGACCCTAACTATACTCCTGCTCCAATCGAGACAAAGCAATGCTTCGGCATTACTTTCGAACAGGGACGTAACGAGATCAAGCTCAACGATCCTGCTCTCTTCGAGAACATCCCAACAAAGAGCAAGACTTTCAGCGACGAGGCAAAGCGCGACCTTATGATCGCCCTCATCACACTCAAATATACACAGTCAAACTCTGTATGTTATGTTAAGGATGGTCAGGCTATCGGTATCGGTGCTGGTCAGCAGAGCCGTATCCACTGTACTCGTCTTGCTGGTAACAAGGCTGATATCTGGTGGTTGCGCCAGTGCCCAAAGGTTATGAACCTTCCATTCAAGGAGGGTATCCGTCGTGCAGATCGCGACAATACAATCGACGTTTACATCTCTGATGACTATGAGGACGTACTTGCAGATGGCGTATGGCACAACTTCTTCTCAGAGAAGCCAGAGCCTCTGACACGCGAGGAAAAGAAGGCATGGATTGCACAGAACACAAAGGTTGCTCTCGGTTCTGACGCTTTCTTCCCATTCGGCGACAACATCGAGCGTGCTCACAAGTCAGGTGTTGAGTTCATCGCACAGGCAGGTGGTTCTGTTCGTGATGACAATGTTATCGAGACCTGCGACAAGTACGGTATCACAATGGCATTCACCGGCGTTCGCCTGTTCCACCATTAATCTATGGCAAGCGATTTCGAAGATATCCTGGTCAATGGCATCTCATTCTCTCGCGGAGGCACTAAGCCCAAGGAGGATGACGGCAAGGTAAAGACCAAGGCAAAAAAGAAGAAATACATAACCGGTGCTCATGGTTCAGGTTCTGCCAAGCAAAAGGCAAAATATCGCGAACAGAGAGCCAACCGACATAAATAGAATATGACGAAGGTCAGATTCCTGCACATTGCGGCAAGAATCTGGCCTTTTTCTTTTATCCAAGGCATCTTTGCAAGAAGGAAAATCCAAGGCATTGGAATCGCTTGTCATCCAAAGATAGTCCATCGATTCTCCATATCAAGTCCATCGATACTCCATCGAAACGATGGACTTGCGATGGAGTAACGATGGAGTAGCGATGGAGTAACCTCGGAGGAAGAAGGGAGAAACAAGAGCGTTGAATTCCTCAGATTTCCCAATCGCAAATTATGAGAAATCACATTCGAAGAGGCAAAAGCGTGTTCAAAAAGCATCCAACAAACGATAAACTTTGTGAATAAGTGGCATTCACACAAAAGATATTGTGTGTAATTGTTTGGTATTCTTAATTTTTTATACTAATTTTGCACCGCAATTACAAAATGTACAGGATCAAGAAACTCGACATATACATCATCAAGCAGTTTTTGATGCTTTTCGCAGGCACTTTCTTCATCAGTCTCTTCGTACTGATGATGCAGTTTCTGTGGCGTTATGTCGATGATCTCATCGGAAAAGGCCTCTCTATGGAGGTGCTTGCCCAGTTCTTCTGGTACATGTCCTTGATGCTTGTTCCGCAAGCCTTGCCACTCGCCATACTACTTGCCTCGCTCATCACAATGGGTAACATTGGCGAGAACAGCGAGTTGACGGCAATAAAGGCGGCTGGTATTTCGCTGATGCAGACATTGCGTCCTTTGATTTTCTTCACAGGACTCATCACTATCGGGTCATTCTATTTCCAGAATGATATTGGTCCAAAAGCCACAAAGAACCTCGCCCAGTTGCTCAATTCCATGAAGCAAAAGTCGCCTGAGCTGGAGATTCCAGAGGGTATTTTCTACGATGGAATACCACAATGCAACCTGTACGTTCAGAAGAAAGACCTTGAAACAGGTATGCTCTATGGCGTGATGATATACCGTATGTCTGGTTCATTCGAGGATGCAGCCATTATCCTTGCAGATTCAGGAAAGCTGCAATCTACAGCCGACAAGCAGCATCTTCTTCTCACCCTCTATAGTGGAGAGTGGTTCGAGAATATGCGTAGGCAGGATTTTTCAGGCAACTCAGGCACAGGCGTACCATACCGAAGGGAGTCATTCATAAGCAAGAGAATAGTGCTTGATTTCGATAGTGGTTTCAACCTTACGGATGCCTCTGCCTTCACCAATAATGCACAGGCAAAGAGTCTGAAACAGATTTCAGTAGCAATAGACTCGATGAACCATGTATGTGACAGTATCGGAATATGTAACCGAAAGTACATGGAGTCAATATCCACTCCATACGCATACTCAAGGGAAATAAGCAAGACCGATTCGCTTGCTGCTGCAAAACAAGGACAGTTGAGCACATACTCATTCGACACAATAGTATCAAGACTGAAGCCAACAGACAAGCGTGATGCCCTGCAACATGCACTTGGCAGGGTACAGATGATAACATCGGAGCTTTACTATCGTCAGGAGAGCACAAGCAATGGCGACCACATGATACGTAGGCATAAACTTGAGGCCATAAACAAGTTCACGCTCTCACTTACCTGCATGATATTCTTCTTCATCGGAGCACCATTGGGAGCAATCATCAGAAAAGGTGGACTTGGAGTGCCTGTCATCATCTCGGTACTTGTGTTCATCGTATTCTACATCCTTGACAACACAGGTTTCCGAATGGCCCGACTCGGAGCATGGCCTATATGGTTCGGTAAGGGACTGGCTCCAGCCGTACTCATACCATTGGCTTCATTCGTGACCTATAAGGCAAACAAGGACTCTATGGTATTCAATATGGATGCCTATCGCAACGCCTTCATGCGTCTGCTCGGACTTCGTCTCAAGCGCAACGTGGCAAGCAAGGAAGTCATCATCAACGATCCAGACTATAGCCAGGACGCAAAGCGTCTATCCATCATTTCACATCAGGTACGAGCCTACGCATACGGCCATCACCTCATGAGAATGCCAAATGTCATCAACGTGTTCTTCCGCTATCAGCCAGACCACGAGATAGAGCGAATAAGCGCCGAACTGGAGGAGATCATCGAGGATCTGTCAAACACACGCGACAGGTTTATCATGTCATATCTGAACCAGTACCCTATCGTGTCGCTCAAAGCCCATACACGCCCATTCGAAAGGAAATGGATGAACATAACGGCAGCATTCATACTGCCTGTCGGCATCTTCCTCTACCTACGTATGTGGAGGTTCCGTCTGAGGCTTTTGACCGACCTTAGAAAGATCCGCCTGACCAACGAGAAAATCGTTGAAAGAATCAGCAAAATGGACACTATATAAATATAAATAGGTACATTTTAAGGGGGATTTATAACATATTTTAGTGTATTTGGCAAGCAAAACATTAAAAAAAGTAATAATAATTTCATAAAACGAAAGAAAATTATTAACTTTGCACCAATAAACTTTTCACAAATTATACATGGTACATTTATCAAACCGTCTTAACAGACTTGCCCCATCAGCTACACTCGCCATGTCTCAGAAGAGCAGCGAGATGAAAGCTCAGGGCATCGACGTAATCAACATGAGTGTTGGCGAACCAGATTTCAACACTCCAGACCAAATCAAGGAAGCAGCTAAAAAGGCCGTTGACGATAACTGGTCACGCTACTCTCCAGTACCTGGCTATCCAGACCTTCGCAAAGCTGTAGTTGAGAAACTTAAGCGCGAGAATGGACTCGACTATTCCGTTTCAGAAATTCTCGTCAGCAATGGTGCCAAGCAGGCTGTTTGCAACGCAGTAATGGCTCTCGTTGACGATGGCGACGAGGTTATCATCCCTGCACCATATTGGGTAAGCTATCCACAGATGGCTCTCCTCGCAGGCGGTACACCAGTTCATATCCCTGCTGGTTTCGAGCAGAACTTCAAGATTACTCCTGCTCAGCTCGAAGCTGCAATCACTCCAAAGACACGTATGCTTATCCTCTGCTCTCCAAGCAACCCAACAGGTAGCGTATATTCAAAGGAAGAGCTTGAGGGACTTGCCAACGTGCTCAAGAAGCACCCAGAGGTATATGTTCTCGCAGACGAGATCTACGAGCACATTAACTATGTAGGCAAGCACGAGAGCATCGCACAGTTCCCAGGCATGAAGGAGCAGACCATCATTATAAATGGTGTAAGTAAGGCTTACGCTATGACAGGATGGCGTATCGGCTACATGGCAGCTCCAGAGTGGATTGTCAAGGGCTGTAACAAGCTTCAGGGACAATACACTTCAGGTCCTTGCTCTGTAAGCCAGAAGGCAGCAGAAGCAGCATACACCCTCTCTCAGGATTGCGTAGAGGAGATGCGTGTGGCATTCGAGCGTCGTCGTAACCTCATCGTAGAGCTTGCAAAGGATATCCCAGGTCTTGAGGTGAACGTACCACAGGGTGCATTCTATCTCTTCCCTAAGTGCACAAGCTTCTATGGTAAGACAGACGGTGAGCGTACAATCAACAACTCTACAGACCTCGCAATGTACCTCCTTGAGGTTGGTCACGTAGCTACAGTAGGCGGTGACGCATTCGGTGATCCAGAGTGCTTCCGTATGAGCTATGCAACGAGTGATGACAACATTCGAGAGGCAATGCGACGTATCAAAGACTGTCTTTCACGTCTTCACTAAAAAAAATAGTGTTAAAAGTTCTTAATCGTAAGGGTAGTTCAATTTTAATTTGTATCTTTGCGTTCGGAAACGGGAAAAAAGCCTATTTTAGGCATTCAAATATGTTCAAACTTAAGAACTCTTTAACCGTAAATCAAGTAGAAAAATTCATTAACTCAAAATTTTATTTAACAACTTAAACTAAAAAATTATGGCAGCTACACAAAAGCCAGCCCCAAAGAAGTCTTCTGGCTTCCAGGGCGTTCGTAATGCGTTTTGGATCATCGCAGCAATGTTCGTTGTTGCAGTATGTATCTTCAAGTTTGTTCTCGGTAATCCTGCTAACTTCGTAGGCAATGACCCAGAGGGTGAGGTTCTCAATGGTAACATGCTCGGTACAATCTATAAGGGTGGTATCGTTGTGCCAGTGCTGATCACTTTGATGCTCACAGTGCTTTGTCTTTCTATCGAGCGTCTCCTCGCTCAGAAGACAGCTTTCGGTAAGATGTCAACAACTAAGTTCGTTGTTGCTATCAAGGCAGCTCTCGCTAAGAACGATTTCGTTGAGGCTGAGAACCTTTGCAACAAGCAGCGTGGTACTATCGCTAACGTTGTTGGTGCTTCACTCAAGGCTTACAAGGAAGTAGAAGGTCTTCAGAATGTAAAGAAGGCCCAGAAGATCGCTAAGATCCAGCAGGCTCACGAGGAAGCTGTTCAGCTCGAGATGCCAACTCTCCAGATGAACATGCCTATCCTTGCTACTCTCGTAACACTGGGTACTCTTACCGCTCTGTTCGGTACTGTAACTGGTATGATCAAGTCATTCGCTGCTCTTGCATCTGGTGGTGGTGGTGACTCTGTTGCTCTGTCAACTGGTATTTCTGAGGCCCTTATCAATACCGCTCTCGGTATCTTGACATCATGGCTCGCTGTAGTATCTTACAACTTCTTCTCTAACCGTATCGACAAGCTCACATACGCTCTCGACGAGGTTGGTTACACTATTGCTCAGACATACGAGGCAAACCACGACGAGGCTTAAGTTTTTACTAACCCTTTAAAACATTTATCACTATGGGTAAAGTAAAACTTAAGAAACAAGACATCTGGATCGATATGACGCCTATGTCAGACGTGATGGTGCTGTTGCTCTGTTTCTTCATGCTGACCTCTACTTTTACAAAGCCAGAGCCAGTGAAGGTTGTTGAGCCACAGTCTGTTGCCGAGATCAAGGTGCCTGAGAAGGATGTGCTGAACATTCTTGTCGATAAGGAAGGCAAGGTGTTCATGAATATGGATAACCAGTTCCAGCTTGCTGATGTTGCAGCAGACGTTACTGATCAGTTCGGTATCACTCTGACTAAGACACAGATGGCTAACTTCAAGTCTGATCCAATGTTCGGTGCTCCAATGAACGTGCTTGAGAAGTTCCTCAACATGGAAGAGAGCACACGTCGTGAACAGTTGAAAGAACTTGGTATTCCATTGGATAGTATTGATGGTGGTAAGAGCGAGTTCCAGATGTGGGTTAAGTCTGCACGTGGTGTCAATTCAGACATCAAGGTTGCTATCAAGGCCGACAGAGAGACTCCTTACAAGATCATCAAGCGTGTAATGTCGGAGCTTCAGGATATTGACGAGAACCGTTACTACCTGATTACTTCACTCAAAACACAGGAGGACTAAGCCATGGCAAAAGTAAAGAAAAGTAGACAGAAAAAACAGCAGACTCGTGTGGACTTCACCCCTATGGTGGATATGATGATGCTGTTGATTACCTTCTTCATGCTCTGTACCACTTTGGCTAAGCCTCAGACTATGGAATTGAGTATGCCTACCAACGATAAGAACCTTGAGGATATTGATAAGACTGTTACAAAGGAGTCTTACACTGTCACGGTTTACGTTGCAGCGGACAACCAGATCTACTATGTAGAAGGTATGGTAAAGCCAGAAGACCCAACATGTCTCAAGAAGACAACATGGGGTAAGGATGGTATCCGTAAGGCCCTCATCGGTCACGTTACTGAGGACGGCACACAGCCAATCCTTGACGTAATGACTGCAAAGCTTAAGCTTGACGAACTGAAGGAGAAGTCTCCTACAATGACTCAGGCTCAGTATGATGAGCGTCTCAAGGCAATCAAGAAGGGTGATATCGACGGCAGACACATCGAGACTATGACTATCATCATCAAGGCTACAGATAATTCAAATTATTTCAACCTTGTTGAAGCTCTTGATGAAATGCAGATTTGCTCTGTTGGTAAGTATGTAATTGATAAGATTAACGACAACGATAAGAAGCTTCTCGAAGCTGCCGGTGTCAAGGAGTAATCTATTAGTAACTTTAACTTAAGAAAGGAAAAGAAAAATGTCACAAATAGATCTT
>CAMKEM010000022.1 GCA_946411565.1 uncultured Prevotellaceae bacterium
CAATATCCTGCTCTGCCACCTGCTTATCAGCCATGAACTTCTCCAGTTTCTGAAGATCCTTGTGTGAATAGAATGCTATACACCTACCCTCACCGCCGTCACGACCTGCACGACCAGTCTCCTGATAATAACCTTCAAGACTCTTAGGTATGTCATAGTGGATGACGAAACGTACATCCGGCTTGTCGATACCCATACCGAAGGCTATGGTAGCAACAATCACATCAATCTCCTCCATAAGGAAATCATCCTGTGTCTGATTCCTTACAGGAGTATCAAGTCCTGCATGATATGGTGCAGCCTTAATATCATTGGCACAAAGGATAGCAGCAAGTTCCTCAACCTTCTTTCTTGACAGACAATACACTATACCGCTCTTACCAGGATTCTGCTTAATGAACTTGATAATCTGCTTGTCTATCTGATTGGTCTTTGGGCGTACCTCATAATATAGATTAGGACGGTTGAACGAACTGCGGAATTCCGTAGCATCAGGAATACCGAGGTTCTTCTTGATATCCATCCTCACCTTGTCGGTTGCCGTTGCTGTAAGGGCAATGACAGGCGACTTACCTATATCATTTATAATAGGTCGAATCCTGCGGTACTCAGGACGGAAATCATGTCCCCATTCCGAGATACAATGCGCCTCGTCAATAGCATAGAATGAAATCTTAACCTGACGGAGAAATGCCACGTACTCTTCCTTTGTGAGCGACTCAGGTGCCATATAGAGCAGTTTTGTCTTACCCGACTGTATATCGTTCTTTACCTTATCGATAGCCGATTTGTTCATTGACGAGTTAAGACAATGAGCCACGCCGTCACTCTCGCTGATGCCATTGATGACATCAACCTGATTCTTCATCAGAGCGATGAGAGGTGAAATTACGATTGCCGTTCCGTCCATCAAGAGCGAAGGCAGCTGGTAGCACAAAGACTTACCGCCACCTGTCGGCATCAGCACGAAAGTGTCGTTACCAGCGAGCAGGTTACGGATTATCCTCTCCTGATCGCCCTTGAATTTGTCGAAACCGAACAACTGCTTCAGTTTCTCTGTAAGGTTTAGGTTTTCCATATTTTAAGAAGAATGACTAACGACCCCTTTCCCGCCCTTCGGGCACCCTTTCCCCGTGAAGGGGCAAGGGAAAAGTTACCTTTTATCGCTTATGGGTGAAGTCCCCTATGAAGGATTATTACAATCCCCTTGCCCCTCCACGGGGAAAGGGTGCCCGAAGGGTGGGAAAGGGGTCGTTTGTCTTTATTTTAATAGTGCTTCTCCAACTGCTGTGCTGCGTAGTCCTTAGTAACCTCGAACTTCTTCAGTCGCTTACCAGGACACTCAAACATAGCGTCGGTCATAACAGTTTCCACAATAGAACGCAGGCCACGGGCACCGAGCTTATACTCCACGGCCTTGTCAACTATGTATTCCAGAGCCTCGGAAGTGAACGTAAGCTCAATCTTATCCATCTTGAAGAGCTTGATATACTGGCGCACGATTGAGTTCTTAGGCTCAACGAGAATCCTGCGAAGAGCATCCCTATCCAATGGGTTGAGATAGGTAAGCACAGGCAGACGACCGATAATCTCTGGTATAAGACCGAAAGACTTCAAGTCCTGTGGCTGCACATACTTCATCATCTCCTTCTGGTCTATCTTACGCACATTCTGCACCGAGTTATAACCCACGGTATGCGTGTTCATTCTCTGTGCAATCTTACGCTCAATGCCATCAAAGGCACCACCACATATAAATAGGATGTTACGGGTATCAACATGGATATAGTCCTGATCAGGATGCTTACGACCTCCCTTTGGCGGTACGTTCACCATAGTACCCTCAAGCAACTTCAGCAAACCCTGCTGAACGCCCTCACCGCTAACATCGCGTGTGATGCTTGGGTTATCGCTCTTACGTGCAATCTTATCAATCTCATCAATGAAGACGATACCACGCTGAGCTGCATCAAGGTCGAAGTCGGCAACCTGAAGCAGACGGCTCAAGATGCTCTCCACGTCCTCACCCACATATCCAGCCTCCGTAAACACGGTAGCATCAACGATAGTGAAAGGCACATGAAGTAGCTTTGCAATGGTGCGGGCAAGAAGCGTCTTACCTGTACCAGTAGAGCCCACCATTATTATATTACTCTTCTCAATCTCCACGCCGTCCTCATCATCAGGCTGCTGTAAGCGCTTGTAGTGATTATACACGGCAACGGAGAGATATTTCTTAGCCTCATCCTGACCAATGATATACTGATCAAGATACTCCTTTATCTCATTAGGCTTAGGAACATCCGAGAGACGAGGAGCCTTGTCATAGTCAGAGGATTTCTTATCTGCCCCCTTAGCGCCATCAGGACCGAATCCCTGTGCACAAACTATGTCATAGGCCTGACGAGCACAATCCTCACAGATATAGCCATTCAAGCCAGTTATCATCAGACGCACCTCACTCTCGCTACGTCCGCAGAAATTACATGTATTTTTTTTCTTATTCATATAAACAGCCCCTCACCTGCCCTTCGGGCATCCTCTCCCCAAGGGGCGAGGAAGAAGTTACCTTTTATCGATTGTAGGGAACTATATTAATCTTTAATTATTATTGAAAATACTAACTCATCCCCTCGCCCCTTGGGGAGAGGGTGTCCATAGGACGGGTGAGGGGCTACTTCTTCACCAGCACAGCATCAATCATGCCATACTCCTTAGCCTCCTCAGCCGTCATCCAGTAGTTACGGTCAGAGTCTGCCCACACCTTCTCGTATGGAGTATGAGAATGGTTAGAAATGATGGTGTAGAGTTCCTTCTTGAACTTCTGAATCTCCTTAGCCTCAATCTCGATGTCGGAAGCCTGTCCCTGAACACCGCCAAGAGGCTGGTGAATCATCACGCGAGAATGAGGAAGCGCAGAACGCTTACCCTCCTGACCAGCAACGAGGAGCACAGCACCCATAGACGCTGCCATACCAGTACAGATAGTAGCCACATCACTTGAGATGAACTGCATAGTGTCGTAAATGCCGAGACCAGCAGTAACGCTTCCACCAGGAGAATTGATATAGATAGAGATATCCTTGCCAGGGTCGGTAGAATCCAGATACAAGAGCTGTGCCTGTATTGTATTGGCGGTATAGTCATTGATTTCCGTGCCGAGGAAGATGATTCTATCCATCATCAGTCGGGAGAACACATCCATCTGAGTAACATTCAACTGACGTTCCTCCAGAATATAAGGATTAAGGTACTGTGCCTGAGTTCTCATCACATCATCAAGAGCCATGCCATTCATTCCGAGATGGCCTGTAGCATATTTTCTGAAATCGCTTGTTATATTCATTATTATTATTGCTTTTTTCACTGTTTAGTAACACAAAATTACGAATAAAACGGCGAATGTGCAAAATTTAAATGTTAAAAAAGGAAAAAAGGCATAAAACAACGCTTTTCGCCTTTCCCTTAACGCTATTCAACGAAATTAAACACGTTGTCTGCGAGGGCTGAACGGCGAAGAGGTCGGTCCTCGCAAATCATGGTAATTCAGATGTTTTATTTTATGCCGTATTGGCAATTTTAGGTCTTTTGAAGACCTTTTTTCATTTATTGGAATGACCATTCATTCTTTGATTTAAAGAAAATATTTGAGTATGTCCCATATTCAAATAGAAAATTTGGCTCAATGCCCTAAAATTGCCAATAAGGCATAAAATAAAATATAATTTTTTCTGGATTAACGTCAGAAAAAACTTTTTCGCCACAAACCTACATACCTACATTGATAGGCAGCCCCAATCATTGTAGCTCAATAGATTGCAGAGTTTTCAAATATTGCGTAAACCTACACTAATCCTACACTAAACCTACACTAATCATGCCTATCAAGGCATGAAATTAACAATTTATAATGAATAATTTGATTAGTATCATAAGCGTTCAAGTCAAACAAAATTATCACTTGCTTTAGCTTGATGAGCTTTGCGAATAATTATCCATTATTAATTATCAATTAATCTGAATTTCTGAAAAATTCAGATTTTAGTGTAGGTTTAGTGTAGGATTAGTGTAGGTTTATGCGGTATTTGAAATCCTTGTAAAACACTAAGACTGTGCGTGTTATGTAGAGTGCCAATGTAGGTATGTAGGATTAGCGCAAAAAAGTTTTTTCTGAGGAGAAATTGTCAATTCTCAATTCATAATTTTCAATTGTCAATTTTCAATTGGCAAAGCCCTATGCCTCCGTTGTGCCTTCGCTCTGCCTCCGCTGTGCCTCCGTTCTCTCGATTGGAGCAGGAACGGACTTGCAACGGTTTTGAAACGGAGGAGAAACGGACTTGGAGCAAAGTCTGAATGCTGTAGATTTCCTATGAAAACTAAAATTACCTGAGTTCGATGAATTGCTTATATGACAAACAGCAAGCTGTTTTTAACTGACAACAATTACCAATCTGCGCAATCTTATTCCAATAATTATCAATTTTATATTAGTTGAAGATTGGTAAGATTGGGACTCCGCGTAGCGCCTGAGCCTTGCGAATAATTATTGTCAGTTACCTCCCTGTGGTCAGTGGGTCTGCGACAAATCTCAGCATCGGAGATGCGTTTTATTTTAATTTCGTCGAACTGACGTTAAAATTAATGCGATATTAATGTGTCATTGGTGGAAATTAATGTTTCCTCACGGAGTGAGACATGTAATGCCCATTAATACCACATTAATCTCGCATTAATTTTCTTTTTCCCTATTCCTCTGTGTCTCAGCGTCTTTGCGTTTTCCACAAAAAAACATTATAAAAACATGCAGAAAATCTGGGACAACTCTTGGAAGTTTCAGAAATTATTCTTACCTTTGCAGCCGAATCCTTTTTGAAAGAAAAAACAAAAAAACTTTCAAGCCAAAGATTTATAAACTTTAAAAACACTTACTTTTTATGATCGAACAAAAAACTTTTGCTCAGGGCGAAAACAGCTCTGAAAACACACTCGCCGCGTGTCCTGAAAACGCAGAAATGACTTCTGCACAGACTTCAGACGCAACTTCTTCCGAGCCAATGGAAGAAGACCAGCTACCTGCCGAGTACTTCCTTGAGCAGCACTACAATTTCCGCCGCAACGTACTCAGCGGCATGGTTGAGTACAAGAAATCTGATGAGCCTGACGAGAAATTCGCTCGTCTGACATCCGAAGCTCTCAACACCATATATATTATGGGTATGCGTGAGATGCCAGATGTGCCAGACCTCAAGTCCGACATCAAGACATATGTGGAATCAAGCATTCCGCCCGTCTATGATCCTATCCGTCAATGGTTTGACCAGCTCCCACAATGGGACGGCAAGGATCGCCTTGCAGATTTCCTTAACCGCATCCCTGGCATGACCGAGGAGCAACTTGGCTTCATGAAGACGTGGATGCGCTCAGTAACAGCCCATTGGCTGGGTATCGACGATGAGCACGGCAATGAGACAGTTCCTTTGCTCATTGGCAATCAGGGCTGTGGCAAGAGCACGTTCTGCCTTCGTCTTCTGCCACAATCTTTGCGTCAGTACTATCTAGACCACTTCAACCTTGCCAACAAGTTTGACAAGGAGATGGCGTTGAGCGGAAGTCTGCTTATCTGCCTTGACGAGATTGACCAGTACAAGGCTGGTCAGATGGCAGAGCTGAAACAGGCACTATCCAAAGTCAAGGTCAATGGTCGTAAGATCTACGGCAAGACCATCGACGAGCGAAAGCGCTATGCCTCTTTCATAGCCACCACCAACAACCGTCATCCGCAGAAGGATATGACAGGCTCACGCCGTTATCTCACTATCGAGATTCCTGACGGCAAACTGATTGACAATCAGCAGGAAATAGCTTATGAGCAGGTCTATGCCCAGTTGCTCCATGAGGTACGCGATGAGAAGATGCGCTACTGGTTCACCAACGAGGAGACGATTCGCATTCAGGAGCTCAACATACCTTATCAGGAATCCGTTGACCTTGAGGCTATGATTGATAGTTTCTATCGCAAGCCCACCCCTGGAGAACGTGGCAATAGCATCACCTCGCTTGAGATCCGCAAGACGCTTCAGACAGAGTTCCCGAAGATTGCCGTGAGCAACCTTACATCTGAAAAGATTGGTCGTGCGCTTAAGGAGCTGAAGGTCAGGAAGACACGTTCAAGCAAGGGCGTTGCCTACTCGCTCATAAAGAGAGCGGCATAGTTACAAGCCTTATCCACTAGGGGGCGTATCAAACTCGATGTTTTGATACACCCTCTTTGTGTTACAATGATTTTTACACGAACAAACAAACGATTACGCTAATTCTGTTATTTATTACTCGCAAAAGAATCCCATCCTTAAAAAAAACGATAAATTTTGTTAAAGAATAGCATAGTTTTAGCAAAATATTAATACCTTTGCATAAAGATTTGCATACAATCATTTTTGACGGTAAGAAGCACTTTGAGTATTTCAAATAATGAATACCTAAACTTTTATACCTAAACATTTATATCAAGACGAGACAACAGAATAGCCCATAAAAACATGGGCGATATATTTAATGTATTATAATAATATGAAAAAACTGTTAGTTTTAACCGTTGCAATGTTTGCCTGTGACCTTTCACAGGCACAGACCATTAGTTGTGCGACAAATGCACCTCGTAGTGGCGACAAGTATCAATTAAAACAAGTACAATTCTTTCCTCCCGGTGATGAAGGAAAAAATGTGGTATGGGATTTCAGCAATCTCAATCCATATGACACAGACATCAACCGAGAATTCTTTTGGGGACAGGACTCTCTGTTAATTAGGACAGAGCAAGATCAATTGACAAAGTATGTTCTAAAAGAAGATTCACTCATCTGTATGGGGTATGAGAATCGCCTGACCAGTATGTCTTTCTCTAAGCCAATGGTCATGATGACATATCCATATTCTTATGGCAATAGTATCAGCAATCCATACGAGGGTATAGGGGATTACTGCAAGCGACTTATACTAAAGAATGGTGGAACCCTCATTGTGGAAGCAGATGCAGAAGGAACTATTATCAACCATGAAGGAGATTCTATAAAGAATGTCATTCGAGTACATACCACACGGCTTAACTCTGTTAGTATGCACGCATTATCTGATACTCTCTTAACAGACGACTCACGTATGAAACAGGAGATTGAAGATCATTATGCTTGGTATGTACGTGGTTATCGTTATCCGATGTATGAGACATCGTCAATATCATTCTATGATAACATGCAGCCTGTATCTTGTATTCAAAAAGCCTACTATTACGACAATGAGGGCATCGATCAGGTTAAAGACGAGGCAAACGAAAAGATCCAAAAAGAAGATATCCTTGCCCAAAATATGAATGTTGACATAATAAAGTACGAGTTCCATAAAACAGTAAGCAGCATCACATTGGACTATTCACTTGAACAGAACGCTAACATCGTAGCACTTATTTGCAATAATCTTGGCGTTCTCTTTGGGAAAAACAGTACAAAGCAGCCTATCGGAACAGGGTACCAAATGAAATTTGACATAGCCCACCTGAAAAAAGGAGAATACATTCTCTACATCAATGTAAATGGTAAAATCTATAACGAAAAGTTTTTTATAAAGTAAATATAATGAAGAAAATATTAATAAGCATATTTTGCATATTATTGCCTGTTTGCTTTTACGCTCAAAGTGGACAGGGGAATGATGAAAAATATGCCCCTCAATGCTATATCGCAACCCCAAATGCATCATCAATTGCAAGATATGGAGATATTCCAATGAATTACTATACGGGCAGAGCAAATGTGTCCATTCCTATTTACCATACATCTGAACGAGGTGTGGATCTGGATGTGAATTTATCGTATGACACACAAGGCATACTTGCAACTTCGCTTCCTGGATGGACTGGCCATAACTGGACTCTTAATGTTGGAGGTGTTATTACTCGTGTAAAGAACAAGCTGGTTGACGAATACACCTATAGATCAACGTCTTCCTTTAAAAATTATTTCCAGAAGCCGGATGCTTTGAAAAGTTATGTGAAAACATATAATAAAGACAAGAACATGAACAATCTTGCCCGTTCTATTGTAATGGGAGACGCAGACTGCGAGCCTGACGTTTTCTATTTTAATTTTATGGGGAAATCCGGTCGATTCTTCTATGGTGATGACGGACAATGGAAAGTATTTTCTGATGATAATATCCATGTCGAATTTGATGTAAATAATAACAATAATTACATCCTCCCATATTTTAAATATTTCAACTATTCCTACAAAAATAAGCAGATGAAGACAATCAAAGGATTTACTTTGATTGATGATAAAGGAACAAGATATATATTTGGTGACAACTCATCATCAAATACTGAGACTAACGGTGATTATGAAACCAGAGCCTCAGCTATAGAGTATTCCGTTCCGTTCTTTAGTGCATTGAACGACAATACATTATATGACAAGGGAGAATCAATGACTGCATCTGCCTGGTATCTTACAGAAATTAAGGATCGCTTCGGTAATTCCCTTTATAAGTTCACGTATGAAAGAGGTAAGTTCATGGTTCAAATTAGTTATGTAAATGAAGATACATGGGAGACTTACGATGGAAAGACATGTCCGCGCAATTGGTCTAATTTTCATTATGCTATGTGTCTGAATTCGCCTGTGTATCTGTCAAAGATTACAATGCCATTGTCAAACAACTCACTGAAATTCACAATGGACGCAGAACGTGTTCTTACAGCAAAAGATTTCTATCCCAATTTTTGCAAAGAAATATCTTGTGAGATGTTAAAGGAGCAGATCCCTAAATATGTTACCGAGGAACGTTTCTATTTCTTGCAGAGTAATGCGGAGCCAGTAACTAGATACCAGAACAAAAACTCTAACAAGAAAAACGACCCATTGGCTTCTACAGGTATTAGTCCTTTAAAGAACATCGAGATATATTCAAATGGCAATCTTATTGAAAACTACAAGTTTACATATACTACAGGTAAGAATGAACGACTGTTTATGACTGCTATTGACATTATCAACGGAAGCAGCAAGAATGGCTCGTATAGATTCTCTTACAACAATATAGATAATCTCCCTACTGATTATCTTCACATTTCAACCGATGAATGGGGATATTATAATGCAGGAGCCGTGAAGAGCGTAATGT
The DNA here is from genome assembly GCA_946411565.1 of uncultured Prevotellaceae bacterium. GTDB lineage: Bacteria > Bacteroidota > Bacteroidia > Bacteroidales > Bacteroidaceae > Prevotella. The sequence continues at coordinate 9,178 of CAMKEM010000022.1, forward strand.
ATCTTCCAGCAACAAAGCTTGGAATGCTTACCCGTATTTTCTACCCAACCGGAGGCCTGTCAGAATTTGCATACGAACAGAATTCCTATACAGATTACTTTGACAAGCAAAAAGGCATAATGATATATAGTAAAGGCGAGGCAGGAGGATTGAGAATAAAGAGCATCAAGAACTACGAAGACAGTACCAAGACAGTTCTTTTGTCCTCAAAAACTTATACCTATTCTGGTGGAGAATTGTATTCTCTGCCTGTTCATGAATTTGACTGGGTTCCCAATTCAAAGAATGTAAAACTACATATCAAAAATTACAATTCCATTGTCCCTTTGTGCAACTCATTCGGTCCACATATCGGTTATTCGCAAGTTACAGAAACTAACATGGACGGTTCATATACAAGATACGAGTATACGAATATATCATCTTGTATGGATGAGAAACCATTCATTAATTCCTCATCAACTCCATCACCATACGATGTGTTTACTGAACGTGGCTACAAACGTGGCAAATTGTCAATGGTAAAAGTCTATGACAACAGAACTCATTGCATGAATTATACACGATACTATTATCGTACCGATGATGTAGAAAGTAAATTTGTCTATAATACAAATCTGTATTGGTACACAGCTAAACTTGCAGGAAATAGTGCTCAGGGAACCTATACATACGGTGGAGTCTATAAGATGTTTTATCCTAAATATGATGTGGTCAAGGTGTATTCAACCACACGTTATGAGTCAAAAGAAGTGGCAACAATTACAGAATACGACAAACGCGATTATACAATAACACTCGGTAACAAGAAAGCAATTGTCAGACAATGCCTTTCAACAACGGAAACAAGAGGTAGCAGCAAGAAAAAAACAGAATACCGATACCCAAACCTGGAATCGGACACATATTCGTATCTTACATCTCAATTTTTCCTTCCCGTTGTATCTGTAAAGAACTATGCAGACGGTCAGTTGGTTAGCGGGAACAGAACGGTGTATGGTTTGTTCAATGGCAAATATGCCCCCAAGTACGAGATTGCATTTGGCGCAAATGAATCAGTAAAAGATACACTTTGGACTTACAAATCATACACCTCAACATTCCGTCCGAAACAGGCTGTTGATGGTCTAAACATTGACCATAAATATTTTTGGAACGATCGTGACCAACTGATTGGCAAAGTGGATAATGGCTCTTCTAACATAACAGCAAACGCAAGTGCCACCTCATGTGACAAGGTCATTTCCTCTTCCAATTCGTCAGAAGTGTTCGGAACTTCGCCAACCAACATAGAGGCATGTACATACAATAATCGTGGACTAGTCACAAGTATAATAAAGGGCAATGCCCTGAAATCATATTATAATTATGACTCTTTCTCACGTCTGACATCTGTAAAAGACAATTCTCAGAAGACAGTACAATCATATTCCTATCATTACAGACCGACAATATCTAATCCAGGTTCTGTAAAAAAAGAGAAAGATGAAACTTATGTTGATTTAGTCCTATACAAACTCAATGTACAGCAGATTCCATCCTCTAACACACTCAAATTCGATTATGAAATCTTTGGAGCTGCATCTAATGCATACATAAGGATTTATAAGGAATCAGACTTGAAGTATGTTGGTCCAAAAGAAAATAATATCTACTGGGAACGACAGATTAGCATCCCTCAAACACGAAAAGGAAGTGTTTCACTTGATGTAACAAGCGACACCAAGGATTGGCCGAGTGAAAAATATGTTGCATACCTATGTATCGATAAAGATAATATAGGGAATGTAAAATCAAGCAGCACCTTCACCTTCACAAAATACGTGGCATCAAAATTAACATCTGCAACATTTAATTCATCTGCTAAGACAGTAAGTGTAAGCTACACCCTGTCAAGTGCAGTCAAATCTGCCTCTATTGAACTTGTATCTAAGAGCACAAACAAGACCGTACTGACTACTTCTTTGACAGTGGCTTCTTCTGGCAGCAAATCAATAAATGTTTCAGATCTTACTTCCGGTGAATACAATGTCTATCTTGTAGCTGATGGAACAAAAACGGACTACAAGACTCTGACGCTCACTCTTCCAGAACCATTCCCTTCTTTTAGCGGTAATATATATCTGAAAAAAGATACAAGTAAAAAGACTGTAACTGTTTACTACCAAAATGCACCGTCATACGCAGACATCAAAGTTTACAGAAATGCGACGATTGCATCTAATCAGGGAATAAAAGCAGGAGCACAATATACTCAGCAGTCCATATCATCTGGAAAGGGTAGCATAACATTCAGCTATGGTTCATGGCCATCTGACACGTATGTATTCTTTATGTTTGCCAATGGAAATGACGCAAGCAATATCAAAGGAAGCAGCTCTATGCAATTGCCATAATGATGGCATCCATTATCTAAATATTGATACTGGCAAAACATTAACGAACAAACAAATAACAACCACCCCATTGGCGTAATTGTTTCCGCTAATGGTTAATACATAATAGACAAATATGAATAATCTAAGATTGGGCATAATATTCGCGATGCTATCATTGTGCATCTCAGTAGCGAATGCTCAAACATTTAAAAAAAACTATGTCATGACCGTGACAAAGCTTGATGATACAGGTAATCATACCGCAAAATCCATTCAGTATTTTGACGGAATAGGTCTTCCCGTCCTTCTTGTACAGAGCGGAATGAATACCAATCTCAAGTATTTGTATCGCAAGACAGAATATGATTGCAAGGGACAACCAGTCAAGGAATGGTTGCCTGCTATAGGAACAACTTCGCCAGATTATGTTGCTTCCGTAAACTCCATATCAAACTCAACATATGGAGAAGGTGAGAGTGCATACTTGGACAGACAACTCGATGGTATTGGTCGAACTATGTTTGAGACTGCACCTGGTAAAGCATGGAAATCAGCGAGTAAGGGAGTAAGAACAGAATATATCACCAATACTGCAAATTCAGTTAAGAAATATACTCTGTCATCTTCTGGAAATCCTAACGAATCACCAAAATACTATGATGCAGAAACCCTAACAGGCACCAAAACAACGGATGCCGACGGGCATACTGTTGAGGTCTATAAAGATATTTTCGACAATGTGATTCTTGAAAGAAGAAATGGCAATAACGATACTTATTATGTCTATGAAAAAGGACTACTCAAGACTGTTATACCTCCATTATACCAGAATTCTTCCAAAAAGACTACTAGCATACTTTACAAATACAAATACGACGCACATGGTCGCTGCATAGAGAAAACTCTGCCTGGTCCTGTGACAATAAAGTATTGGTATGACAAACATGGTCGTCTTGCATTCATGCAGGATGGAAGGATGCGTAACCAGAATACTTACCGTTTTTATCTATATGATGGCTTGAACCGTCTTGTTGTTCAGGGATTGTGCAAGGACACACTTAAGACCTTATCACAAAAAATGATGACGGTCAAATATATGTCAGGTAAATACAATGTAGCTAATACGGGCTATTACCCTTCTTTCAGCGATCGCATTTCTAGTCCGGAGATAGAGATTGTAAACTATTATGACGGCTATAAGTGTCTTGAGAACGCCGCATTTACAAGTGCAGTGTCAAAATTTGGTCTTAAGAAAACCACAACTGTTTGTGCCACGTCTCTTCTCGCGGCCCAGATTGTATCAACTACCAAGAAAGAAAGGCTCTATAAGGTCTTCTATTATGACAAGAAAGGAAGATGTACTACGTCTATTGAGACTTACCCTAACAAGACAAGTGTTGAAACCTCTACGACTTACTCTTTCACAAACAAGCCTCTAACAGTAACGTGTATATATAAGTACGATGGAAAGGAGTTTCATAGAATAAAGAACAAGCTGACTTATGACGTAAATTCAGATTTTATATTAAGTGACACTATGCAGCTTGATGCAACGGCAGCAGTCAAATTGTTCAAGAACACTTATAATAGCCTTGGACAAATAGCCCGTGTGGATATTGGCAACGGAGGCAAATTGTATGAAAAATATTCATACAACGTACACGGATGGCTGAAGGATTATTCCTTCTATAACTCTTTCATGTCAACATCACCAGTATTCAAGGAAAATCTGAAATATGAGGATGGGACAAATAAATGCTACAATGGTAACATTAGCGCAATTGTCTATAATTCGACTGATTCATATACTAAGCCAAAGGGCTTTAACTATAAATACGATGGATTGAACAGATTGGCTTCAACCGAGTATAAGGAAGGTGAGAATTTATCAAGCACACCAACCTTGAACTATTCCGAAACTTTTTCTTACGATGAGAATGGATCCATCACAAGCCTGACCCGCTATGGCAAATACAACACTGGAGCAGAAATCATTGACAATCTTTCATATAGTTATTCGGGCAACCGTCTTCTTTCTGTTACAGATAAGGGGAAGAACAGCATTGTCTATGGCACATCGGAATTCAAGGACGTAAAGAATGGGAATGATTACAGTTACGACGCATGTGGTTCTATCTCCAGCGACAAGAATAAGAGCATTACATCAATACAGTATGACATGAACGGACAACCAACAAGAATCCAGTTCAAGGACGGACACGTAACAGAGTATGTATATACATCCGACGGTAGGAAACTGAAAGTCATCCATAGAACTGCCGTAAAAGGATTGTCTTTCTCTGGTACGCATACATTGACAAATGCCGAGACCTCTAATGTCGATTCAACGCTCTATATTGGAGGGTTCGAATTCTCCAACACGCTTGACGCGGGCAAATACTATTTTGCCAACGGCTATCTTGACTGTGACAGAAGCGGACACTGTAACTACCATTACTTCGCAAAGGATCACCTCGGAAATATCCGTTCCGTGTTCAAGGCAAACGGCACAAAGGAACAAGTCAACAACTACTATGCTTTCGGTGGTGTCATGAATGACGTGACCAATTCTAATGACGTACAGACTCACAAGTACAACGGCAAGGAACTTGACCGTATGCACGGACTTGATCTGTACGATTATTCTGCACGTCAGTATGATCCTGTCATCTGCCAGTTTACAAGTATGGATCCGCTGTGCGAGAAGTACTATAGCACAAGTCCGTATGCGTATTGTGTGAATAATCCTGTAAGGTTTATTGATCCTGATGGACAGAAGCCAACTAAAAAAGAAGCAGCAATGATTGCAGATGATGTTTACAATGCCACATCAGGAACTCTTTCTGGAGGATGGAGAAGAGTTGCAACAAAATCGGGAGCTATTCTCAATGATGAAGAATCCGGTCTAAAATCTGCTGTTTATGGCAGATGGGATGCAAAACAAAAGAAATACACAGAGTTTGTATATGCTACTGCAGGAACTGACTTTACCAGTATGGAGGACTGGAGTAACAACATTGACCAGTTGTCTGGTGAATCCAAACAATATGAACAAAGTATTAATAATGCAAAATTATTAAATGGATATTTTAAAAATTCCGAATTGACATTTGTCGGACATTCATTAGGTGGTGGTCTTGCAAGTGCAAACTCTCTTGCTACAGGAAGAGATGCAATAACATTTAATGCTGCTGGTCTATCAGATGAAACAAAAACAAAACATAATCTCACTAACACTAGAGGGCGAATTGATGCTTATGTTGTAAAAGGTGAAGCTTTAAGTAATGCACAAGGACTGATAGGCTTAAAAGCAGAGGGTAATATTCAGACTATTAAGGTTCCTATATATATTGAAGTAACAGCGAAAGCAACAACAGCCACGGATATTGCCTTGTCTCTTTGGAAGCATACTATGGGATGCGTAAAATACATTTTCAAATAATTAGTCATGATGAAATATTTGCAAATAATACTCATTGCATTGGCTTGTTTTTCGTGTAAGAAAAGTAATGACCCATACCCATATACATTTCATTCTATAAAAAATTATGATGATACAGAGGTCGAGGTATTGGCTAAATACGTCAAAAAAAATGACACAATATCAATCGTTGAATTTCTGAAAGACAATCCGAATGTGTCAATAGACACAAAGGATAGATATTTTGGCCATTCTTTATTGATGTTTGCAATATTCAATGGTAAGTATGAAGCCTTTCATTGTCTTTTGAATCATGGAGCAGACCCCAATCTGATAAGTGATTACAGAAAACAAACGCCTCTGTATTTTGCAGCTACATATTGTGGCCCGAAATATGAGCGAGATGCAAGATATTGCAAAGAATTACTGGAAAAAGGAGCGAATCCAAATTATTGTTACGTAATTCATGAGGCTGTTGCAAGGGATTTGGGATATGTTAAACTATTGATTGAATATGGAGCAGACTTCAATACAAAATACTATGGACGAAGTCCTGCTGATGATGCGATTATTCTGATTATGCCCGAAATAGCAGAGTATTTAATCATCGAGAAAAAAGCTTTGATTTATAATCATCCTTTCTGGAAGAGTTGGGAGGGGTATGAAGATCCAAAATTCGCTTCATCCCTTGCCTCATCTCGAAAGAGGATTATTAATTACCTAAAAGAACATCCCGAACAATTGATGTACAACAAAGCAACGAAAAACAACAAGGATTCTATTCAATAGTTCCTCTTTTAGCAGCTCACCAACACCTTCATCTTTCTTATGAAGTGTGGGATTTTAATACTCTCTAACCTCCCCTTATCTCAGTCTTTAGACATTTTGTCTTTAGTGCTGAGAGAAGGGGATTTCTCTATGCTTTAGGTCTGTTCTTCCTCCTATTCTCCTCCCTTATGCCTCCTAACCAAACTCGATGAAGCTCTTATTCTGAATGGTATTATCACCGACTTTGCACCGAGTTTGCACCGACTTTGGTTAGGAGGATCATGGGAGGAGCAAGGAAAGAATATGCGGGGCACTTCTCGGGCAAAATGAAAAAAACGCCGTTTTTCTTGGAGAAGAAAGAAAAAAATATTATCTTTGCAAGCGAAGGGCTTTTTACCTTTGACATTGGACTTTAGACTTTTAATATTATGGCAAAATATCTTGACCCGAAAGCAGACCTGACCTTCAAGAAGGTGTTCGGAGAGCAGAAAGACCTGCTCCAGAGTTTTCTCAATGCCGTGCTTCCTTTGAAAGAAGGTACTGAGATTGAGTCTCTGGAATACCTCTCGCCTGAGATGGTTCCTGAGAATCCTGCTAAGAAATACTCGATTGTGGATGTCCGTTGTACGGATAATCACAACCGTCAGTTTATCGTGGAAATGCAGATGTACTGGACGGAGGATTTCCTTCAGCGTGCACTCTTCAACACATCAAAGGCGTATGTCCGTCCGCTTGAGAAAGGGGATGGATATGACGAACTGCGTCAAGTGTATTGTGTCAGCATCATTAATGATATTGCCTTCCCTAATCTGAAGGATGAGTTCTATCATCGCTATGTACCAGCAAACATAGAGCATCCGGAGAATACGATAAAGGGCTTTGAGACCATATTCCTTGAGTTGCCAAAGTTCCGTCCGTCAAGCGTGAGCGATAAGAAGATGATGGTGCTCTGGCTGCGCTTCCTGACAGAGATAAATGAGCAGACGAAGGAGATTCCAGCGGAGATGATGGAGAATAAATACATCAGCAAGGCGGTGGGAATTGTAGAGCAGTCGGCATATACCGATGCCCAGCGCATGGCATACGACAAGTTCTGGGACGAGATAGTTAGTGAAAGGACTCTTATGAAGGGCTATTTCCGTCAGGGGCATGCGGAAGGACGAGCAGAAGGGCTTGCAGAAGGGCTTGCAGAAGGACGAGCAGAAGGCGACAGGGCTCGTCAAATATCTACAGCTATGTCATTGAAGCAGATGGGAATCCTATCTGTTAGTCAAATAGCAGATGCAACAGGTCTTTCCGAGGAAGAAATTGACAAGCTTTGATTCGTGCAAGTTCCCTCAAAAGCGATACAGGAAGAAAGATTGCGTATATCACATACGACTTGAACAACAACCCCGTCCGCATACAGTTCACTAATGCCAACGTAACCAAGTATGTCTATAGTGCTTCGGGGCAGAAACTCCGTGTGGTTCACTATACAGCCATGCCTAATATGAATAAGGCATGGGGAGTTAAACCAAAGTTTTCAACGGCTCAGATTCTACAGCAAGACTCTACCGACTATCTTCTCGGTGGAAGCCTTGTTATGCAGAACGGAACTGTTGCCAAGTTCCTTTTTGAGGGTGGATATGCTCAGGTAAAGACAGCAGCAAAAAGATTTGAATTCTACTATTACAATCAGGATCATCTCGGTAACAACCGCGAGGTGGTGGATGCAAAAGGAGGAATCCGCCAGTGGACTAATTACTATGCGTTTGGTATGACTAGCGATGAAAGTTCTTCTTCAATACAGCCATACAAATACAACGGCAAGGAACTTGACCGTATGCACGGATTGGACACCTACGACTATGGTGCTCGTCAGTATGACCCTGTACTCGCAAGATGGGATAGGATGGATCCGCTGTGCGAAGCGGATTATGGGGTAAGTCCGTATTCTTATTGTAATAATTTGCCAATTAATGCAGTTGATCCTGATGGAAATTTTACAGTTTTCATAAACGGATTTAGACCATGGGCATGGGATATTGCATACAAAAATGCTTTATCTAAATATTGGAATTCTCATGACAAGGACTTCGATAGATATTTTGGTCAAAACCATGACAAAGCAGAATATAGAGATGGATCATTAGGAGGAGCCTTAGCTATATGTGCAAACCTTGTGCTTGGTGGGTATTCTGCCTTTTCATCAGAAACACGATATAAATATGGTTATGAACAAGGTCGAGCAGATGTTATTGGATTATTACAGAAACTGGAGAGAAATTCTGATGGTACAATAATAGAACCATTAATATTGGCAACTCATAGTATGGGAGGACAATATGGCAAAGGTTATGCACAAGCTATTATGGATTACTATAATAAGCATAAAGAAATGTTTCAAGGTTTTAATATGTATGAATTTGACTTTGCTCCATACCAAGCAGACAAGCAAAAGGCTGTGAAAGGTGTTACACACTATTCAAATACACGATAAAAGCGATTTGGTTGCAACTCCAACTCTAATAGAGGGAGCTAAAGGCTATTTTGTAGATTCTAATCTTACACCTTGTATGGAGCCACACTTTATTAATAACACTCTGTTTTGGGACCAAGTAAGAAATCTGAGTGAAGGTTATTATCGCGTAATAAACGGTCAAATAATAAAGCAATAGGTTTAACTTAAATTTTTATGACAATGAAAAGGAAATGGTTTTCTATTATCAGTATAGACTTTATTGTCGGTTTTTATTTCTGGTTCATCAATTTTTATGATGAATTAGGAGGCTTATATGTCACACTTTTGTCTATGTGCATATCAGGAATAGTCGCACTTTTACTACTATGTTTTAAAGAAAAAAGAAAAACAGGAACTTATTTGCTTTACAATTCGCTTTTAATTATCCCTATATTATTTCAAATCATAGCATTTTGTGGGTCATTATGGCATGATTACATAAGACAGGCAGATGATGTTAAGTACGCATTTTGTTACCAGAACAAGAATTTCGAGATGGTTTTAAGGAGGGATGGTTCTAATTTGTTTTATATTGATTTAGCAAATGTTGGATCATCAAGTGAAGTAATAAGTGGCGTTTATAAAAAAATAAATAATCAAAAATACATATTAATATCACGCATAAACCTCATTTCAACGAAAACTGGTATCAAAGAAAGAAACAAAAATATATGTAATGACACCATAATTGTTGATAATGATTCTTTGTTCAATCTTTTCCATATACCTATACCAATAAAAAAAAATAGAGGTAAATACCGCACCTCCATCAATTCTTTGTGAATTCCTTGGCGGTGTGGGATTTTTAGCCCCTCTAAATCTGACACATACTCCGATGTACTCAACATCGGACTTCCCTGCATAGGGGGACTTCTCTTTCTTGGATATGCCTATTGCACCTTCGTAGCAAGTCCTATGTAATTCCTATGCAAATCCCATATAACTCCCATTTCAAATAAGAGCAACATAAGAGTAGCATAAGAGTTACATAAGAGTTGCAAATATGCCAGAATTGGTATTTTGTGCTATTCTTTGTTTAGCTTATCCTATACTCAATTGCGCTCTTGCTGTCGATGAAATCGATAAGGTTCTTTGTAACGCCTACTCGTCGGGTACGCGAAACAAGATTGACAGGGCGCATCAGCTTAACGGAATGGCATTGGATATCTACCTCCACATTGCCTGGAGTACTCTCTATTTCATTAATGAGTTCGTTGGCGTCAACATCAGTCAGGTCATCGATATTGATAACGAGAGTAAGTTTACGGATGAGCTTGTCACGCACATTAGCGAGATACTCCACACTAAGCACCTTACTACCAACATAAGTGCTTGTAGGGTATTTCTTCTCGTATTTTATCTTGATAAACAGCGAACTACCCTCTATGAACATACCACGCCATTGTGCCCAGTCATCGAAGAAGGCAATCTCACCTGCACCTGCATAGTCCTCGATGGTGACAATACCGAATGGTGTGCCTCGCTTGGTGAAACCCTCACGCAATCCTGTAACGATGCCACCTATGGTCACAACATCCAACTTGGCAAGCTCTTCCTTGTCGGCATCGCTTCCCAGATCGCAGCATTGCTTGTTGCAGAGGTTCTTAAGCACAACAGCAAACTCATCGAGCGGATGGGCAGAAAGGTAGATTCCCACGAGGTCACGCTCACGGTTCAGTCGCTCAATGGCACTCCACTCCTGAGCCTGCACAGGCTTTGGCTTGGTGATCTCCACGCTTCCGAAATCACCGAAGAGAGAGTTGGCAGCCTCAGCTTTTGCCGTCTGGAACTGGGTGCTGTAACGGCTCAGCATATCGATGAACGTGTAGCCACCGCTATTACCTGTGACGTATTGCTCGCGCGGAATACCGAAGCTGTCAAGACCACCGCTAATAGCCAGACACTCAATGGCTTTCTTATTCATTGAAGACGAAGGCACGCGCTCCACAAGGGAATAGATGTCAGTAAACGGACCATTAGCCTCTCTCTCGGCAATGATAGCCTGCACGGCTGCATCGCTCATACCCTTGATACCTGAAAGTCCGAAACGAATCTCGCCCTTCTTATTAACGGTGAAGCCATCCATAGACTCGTTTACATCAGGTCCCTTAGTAGGTATGCCCAGAGCCTTACACTCGTCCATGAGCTTGGTGATTTCCTTGATATCCGAGCGACGGCGAGTCATAAGCGAAGCCATGAACTCGGCAGGATAGTTAGCCTTGAGATATGCGGTCTGGTATGCCACCCACGAATAGCAAGCAGCATGAGACTTGTTGAACGCATAGGAAGCAAACTTCTCCCAGTCAGCCCAAATCTTCTCAAGAATCTTAGGATCATGACCGTTAGAGACACCACCCTCGATGAACTTAGGCTTCATCTTGTCAACGATGTCCTTCTTCTTCTTACCCATCGCCTTACGAAGGGCATCCGACTCACCTCGGGTGAAGTTGGCAAGCTGTCGGGAGAGCAGCATAACCTGCTCCTGATATACCGTAATTCCGTAGGTATCCTTCAGATACTTCTCCGTACAAGGGATATCATATTTAATCTCCTCACGTCCATTCTTACGGGCAATGAACGAAGGAATATAGTCCATAGGTCCTGGACGATAGAGGGCATTCATCGCGATAAGATCCTCAAAGACAGTAGGATGCAGTTCGCGAAGATACTTCTGCATACCAGCCGACTCAAACTGGAACGTGCCGACGGTCCTACCCTCCTGATAGAGCTTGTATGTGGCAGGGTCGTCGATAGGGATATGGTCAAGGTCGATGTCGATGCCTCGTGTCTGCTTTACGAGCTTACAGCACTCCTTCTGCTCAGAGAGAGTCTTGAGTCCGAGGAAGTCCATCTTGATAAGACCAGTTGACTCGATAACGTGACCGTCATACTGGGTAACGGCGGTCTTGATCTCTGGGAAATCTGGGTCGTCGGCAGTAGATACAGGCACATGGTCTGAGATAGGGTCTCGGCAGATGATGAAGCCACAGGCATGGATACCCGTAGAGCGCACGGTGCCCTCAAGCATCTTAGCATATTTGATAGTATTTGCCTCACGAGGATCTGCACTTGCCTCTGCCTGCTGAAGCTCTGGAGTACACTTGAGATAGTTGGCGAGCTTAGGCTTCATACCGTCAGGCAGACGGTCAGGCATAGCCTTACACAAGGCATTACTCTTGTCGAGAGGCAGTTTCTCCACACGTGCAACATCCTTGATTGAGTTCTTGGCAGCCATTGTGCCGTAAGTTATGATATGGGCACAGTTCTCCTTGCCATATTTATTCATTACCCATTGAAGCACCTTACCTCGTCCGTCATCGTCGAAGTCGGTATCAATATCAGGCAAAGAAATACGGTCTGGGTTAAGGAAACGCTCGAAAAGGAGGTCGTATTTCAGAGGGTCTATCTTCGTAATGCCAAGACAGTAAGCCACCACGCTTCCGGCAGCAGAACCACGTCCAGGGCCTACCCATACGCCAAGCTCATCGCGAGCGGAATTGATAAAGTCGGACACGATGAGGAAGTAACCAGGGAAACCCATGGTCTTCATGATGTGAAGCTCGAAACGGATTCTGTCCTCTACATCCTCTGGTATTCCATAAGAGCCTTTTATCAGTTTGTCGGCGGTGAGGTTATCGGAAGTTCCGCTACCGTAGATTCTCTGTGCACCCTCGTAAGCGAGCTTTGCGAGATAGTCAGCCTCAAACTTCACTCGGTAGATCTTGTCGTATCCGCCAAGTTTCTTGATTTTCTTCAAACCATCTTCCTCAGACATCTGGTTCTCGCCATTCTCATCACTTGTAAACTCCTTGTAGAGGTCTTCCTCGGTGTATTTCTTTCGCCATTCCTCTTCCGTACCAAATTCCTCTGGTATAGGGAAGAACGGCATGATAGGATCACTCTCGATGTTATAGGTCTCTACCTTATCAAGAATCTCAAGCGTGTTGCTAAGAGCCTCTGGAACATCAGAGAAGATTTCGTTCATCTCAGCCTGAGTCTTGAACCACTCCTGCTTGGTATAGCGCATACGGGTAGGGTCGTCAAGATCCTTGCCCGTGGAAAGACATAGAAGATGGTCGTGAGCTTCAGCGTTCTCCTTATCAACGAAGTGGGAGTCGTTGGTACACACCAACTTAATGCCATACTCCTTTGCAAGTTCTATGAGCACACGGTTAGCCTTCTGCTGAAGAGGGAAGGTCTCGCGGTTAGCCATTACGCTCGGATCAGTTACCTCATGGCGTTGCAACTCAAGGTAATAGTCGTCGCCCCAGATGCTGTGATACCATTCGACAGCCTCACGAGCCCCCTCAATGTCGCCTTCGAGAATCTTCTTAGGCACTTCGCCACCTATACAGGCAGAGCAGATGATGAGGTCTTCGTGGAAAGCAGCAAGATCCTTTCGGTCGGTTCGCGGACGACCATAATATCCATCTACCCACGCACGAGACACGAGGCGGATAAGATTCTTATATCCGTTGAAATTCTTGGCAAGAACGATGAGGTGATAACCACCGAGGTCACCATTCGCCTTCACCATATCCTCTTTGTTATGGTGAGCTACATACATCTCGCAGCCGAAGATAGGTTTGAAAGGTTCCTTGCCATCAGCCTTGAGCTTCTTGTTGACTCCGTTACAGTAGTCGAATAGCTCCTTTATACCGAACATATTTCCATGATCGGTAATGGCAATACCCTTCATCCCGTCGGCAACAGCCTTATCGACGAGTTTGCTGACGGAAGCCTGTCCGTCAAGTATGGAATAATACGTGTGAACGTGTAGATGAATAAAATCCTGCATAGAACGCAAAAATACGAAAAAAACAGGAGATAGCGACATTTTATGTTCAAAAAGGGCAATAAATTAACGAAAATAAAGAAAAAATTTGCTATTTCCGATAAAAAGCCTTATCTTTGCACGGAATTATACATGCTAAATACGAAACATAGATTCCACTGATGGGAAAAAGAATAAAGAAACTTAAGAAAATAAGACTGCACCGAGAAGGTACTGATACATTAATCTACGGCCTAATGTTCATTGTAGCGATCGGTATTATATTGTGGCGTTCTTTCGAGACTCACATTCCATTCTATTGCTTTGCTATTGTCTTCACAGCAGTATATTGCATCGTAGTAAATTTCTTCCGTTGCCCTATCCGCTATTTCGGAGAAGAGGACACGGATAATGTTGTTGTTGCCCCTGCCGACGGCCGCATCGTTGTGGTTCAGGAAGTGGAGGAGAACAAATATTTCCATGAGCGCAGAATCATGGTGAGTATCTTCATGAGCCTTTTCAACGTACATGCCAACTGGTTCCCTGTTGACGGTAAGGTGAAGCTCGTACATCATCAGAATGGTGCTTTCCACAAGGCTTGGCTTCCGAAGGCAAGCGAGGAAAACGAGATGGCTGATACTATCATCACAACAGATAACGGTGTGGAGATTCTTTGTCGCCAGATTGCGGGTGCTATGGCACGCCGTATCGTGACCTACGCAAAGGAAGGTGAGGAATGCTACATTGACGAGCACCTCGGATTTATCAAGTTCGGCTCACGCGTGGATCTTTTCCTGCCAATTGACACAGAGATAAACGTGAAGCTTGGTCAGGCAACCACAGGTAACCAGACGGTAATAGGAAGACTGAAGTAGCCCCCTACCCCCCAAGGGGGAACTCTTTATACACAGATAAACATTTAGGAGGCTTATAAACTAAGAAAAAAGAACGCATCACCCCTGCGCAATAGTCATGAGCAATCATTACTATAAAGAAATTCCCTCTTGGGGGATATGGGGCTTTAAAAAAAATGAAGAAACATATTCCAAATACTATAACCTGTTGCAACCTCATCTCTGGATGTATTGCAACAGTATTCGCTTTATACGGTGTGCCAGAAATGGCTTTACTTTTCATCATCCTCGGTGCAGTCTTTGATTTCTTCGACGGAATGACCGCACGAGTGCTCGGTGTTTCAAGTCCTATCGGCAAGGAGCTCGATTCTTTGGCAGACGATGTGACATTCGGTGTTGCCCCTGCAAGCATCCTGTTCTCGTTCCTCGGTAACATTGACTACCCTACCTTCCTTGAGGGTGGACGCACCGTGATTCCTTTCTTTGCATTCATCATTTCTGCATTCTCAGCATTGAGACTTGCAAAGTTCAATCTTGATACTCGCCAGACCACTTCGTTCATCGGACTCCCTACACCTGCAAACGCACTTTTCTGGGGTTCGCTCATAGAAGGATTTGGCTCACACATGATGTTTAGCCCATACGCATTGCCTTTGCTTCTTATCGGCATTGTGGTTAGCTCTTGGCTTCTTGTTGCCGAGATTCCAATGTTCGCCCTGAAGTTCAAGCATTGGGGATTCAAGGGTAACGAGATTAAGTATGGTTTTGTAATCTTTAGTGCGATTGCGCTTATTGGTGGCATTACATACAGCGTTATCATGGAGGATATCAAGTTCTGCTATGCTCCTTTCTGCGTAATCATACTTGCATACATTGCAGTATCAATCGCTACTCAGAAGAAAATATGCATGTAATATTTGTTATACTACTTATACTGCTGCTGTTAGTCTTAGTACCGCTTCTCATTATTAGTTTATTTGCATATGCAAAACTGAGAGGCTTATGGTACAAGATTACGGGGCGTCCACAGCCAGATCCTTTCAGCGGATTCAGCGGTGGTTTCAACACCCATACACAAGAACAGCAACAGAACACAAGGCAAAACGCGAAACAGCATACTTCACAATCAAATTCCTCAAACAGCAACGGAAAGAAGATTTTCTCTGCGGATGAAGGTGAATATGTTGATTTTGAGGTTGTGGATTAAACTTATGACTAAGGTCAAAAGTCTAAGGACTAAGGATTAAGGCCTTTGACCACCGACCTTTGTCTTTTGTCCTTTGACCTTTGACTTTTGTCCTTTGACTTTAGACTTTAGACTTTAGAGTTATGAAACATTCTATTCTATTATTCCTACTCGCACTATGCAGCTCCGTTCAGGCACAGATCCCTTCAGGAAGAAGCAAGTGCGTAACCTTGTTCCAAGACTTTCAGCCTGCCATCATCAAGCTCAAGGATGGCAAGTCAAGTGTGCATAAGCAGACAAACATTTTCCTAAAGAATAGCACTCTCGTATATAAGAAAATGCCTACGGGCGAGATTATGGAAGCCTCAATGCCTGTGGTAGAAGGTATAACCGTGGGCGAACGCAATTTCATCAATGTGAAGAATCAGCTTGCAGAGGTTGTTGCCACGGAAGGTGAAGCTCGTCTCGTGCGCGTGCGTACAATAGATATAGAGGCAATGAAAGGCGAATACCTCAACAACAGCACTATAACAAACCTCTCAATGCTTGACGACCTCAGCGCTGGACGTGCCATAGGCGAAAGTATGTCAAGTACACGTATGGATGGTGTGGAGGAAGAAGAGCCATACCCTCTCATGGATACTTACTATTATGTAGCAGGAGGTAAGGTAACTCTTGCACATGAACGTTCAGTAAAACTCGTAATAAAGAAAGATCAGCGTAAGGAGTATCAGGTTGCCATCTCACTGGATTTCAGTTGGGCAAAACAGGATGACCTCGCAAAGCTCCTCAAGTTCTTCAAATAATGACGAACTATATCTTTGACCTTGCAGGTGTCATTATCAATCTTGACATTGAACGTGACACCAAAGCTCTTAACTTCATCGGACTTCCAGATTTTGAAGGCTGTCTTAGGCAGCCTGAGATTTCCGTACCTACCCTCGCCTATCTCAACGGTCTTATGCCTGAACAGGAATATTGCGACACTATCCGTCCTGTTTGTCGTCAGGATGTTACCGACGAGGAAATTCTTTGGGCTATGGATGATGTTCTTGACATCATCCCTTCTTCACGAATAGATATGCTCAAGGAACTAAGAAAAGAGCATAAGGTGTATCTTCTCAGCAACATATACGACAGAGGTTGGCAGATTGCCACAGAGGCATTCCGCAAGCACGGAGTAGAACCAGAAGATTGTTTTGACCATCTATTCCTCTCACACGAGATGCAGCTTGCAAAGCCAGATCCACGAATCTTCCATGCTGTAATAGATGCGACAGGCATCAAGCCAGAGGAAACATTTTTCTTTGATGATTCAAGAAGCAACATCGCAACAGCAACAGCTATGGGATTTCAGGCTCAGCTTGTACCAATGAATAAACTTGAGGACATCAAGTT
Source organism: uncultured Prevotellaceae bacterium (assembly GCA_946411565.1). Taxonomy (GTDB): domain Bacteria; phylum Bacteroidota; class Bacteroidia; order Bacteroidales; family Bacteroidaceae; genus Prevotella. Next base: position 26,460 of record CAMKEM010000022.1, read on the forward strand.
GCATTAACAATACTTTCTGCTATAGCATTTAAAAGTCCCATCTCCAACTATTTATTATAAGTGCTATATCACCTCTTCTTTGCCCAAGACTTGTAAAATTCCACGCAAGTGATACATTCAGTATGTATTAGACATACTTGCAAATGTGATTTCTGAAGAGATTATTTACAACATAAAAAAACGCCCCACTGGTCTCACGACTGGTGGGGCGCTTAAAAAATATGTTTAACTAAAATCCTTTTCTAAATTCAAAGAACAACCTCGCGGTTATTCTTATGCTATCCAAGAGTCAAACAATCTTTAACCTAATAACTAAAACCTAAATCTATTATTCTACTAACCTAAACAATTCTTTTCATAATCGTCATTCAGGAATGTTTCCGGGATCATATCCTTTCAGATCTCTTTCTGAATTTTCATTGGAAATGTCCTTTTTTCCTTTTGACGATGCAAAGGTACGACTATTTTTCTGTGTACGCAAACAATTTTACGTTTTTTATTGCTTTTCCTGCTTTTACTTGACACATATCAAGCGTTTGTGTGCGCACACAACAAAAATATGCTATAAAAGCACCAATCCTGCGAATGCTGCATATAGTATCATTCGGATAGGATTAACGCCTACCCACTTAGTACCTACGAACGTTGCAGCAAAGAGGAAAATAGACACATAGAACTGCCAAGGATTATCTATAGTGGAGAAATTCTCCTTGTTAACAAGCAGCAGCGTTGCAGCAGCAAGAAGTCCCACAACGGCAGGACGAAGCCCGAGAAAGACACTCTGTACAGGCCCTGTCTTCATATATTTCATGAAGAGTTTGCTAATTACTATCATAAGCACAAAGCAAGGCAGCACAAGCGCAAACGTAGCGGTACACGAACCAAGCATAGCAAGGAAAGTATCGCCCGTGAGATTATATACTGCAGTATAGCCACAATATGTGGCAGAGTTGATGCCGATAGGCCCAGGTGTCATCTGTGAGATAGCAACAATATTGGTAAACTCAGCCGATGTCATCCACTGGTGTTCGTACACCACCTGTGATTGAATCAGCGAAATCATGCCATAGCCTCCCCCAAATCCGAAGAGACCTATCATAAAGAATGTATAGAAGAGTGATAGGAAAATCATTTTATGAAACCTTTATTCCGTTGGCTTAATAAACTGCCCGTAGAGGAAGCCTCCTACTCCTGCAGCAAGAATGATATATATAGGATTTACTTTCAGCGCCCAGATAAGCACAGCCGTGATGATAGGTATCCAACAGTTGATGAATGTAATCTTTGCACGTACAGCCATATTCCAAGTAGGCACGGCGATAAGAGCAACAACAGCAGGGCGGATGCCTGAAAAAACACTTGCCACCCAAGGCACATCCTGAAAGTTATGGAAGAACATTGCTACAAGCAATATAATAAGGAACGATGGGAGAGCTGTGCCAAGGGAACAACAGAGCGCCCCAGCTGTACCACGTTTCTTATAGCCTATGAACGTAGAGATATTGATGGCAAACACACCTGGACACGACTGCGCTATGGCAATCAGATCAAGGAACTCGGTCTTGCCTATCCACTTATGCTTATTCACCACTTCTGCCTCTATCAGCGGAATCATGGCATAGCCACCACCAATAGTGAAGAGCCCGATACGGAAGAAAGTACCGAAGAGCACCTTCATAGAAGAAGCAGGCTTCAAGATCACACCTTCAGCAGAAGACGTGGCAACAGAAGCATTAATATCGTTATTTTCTTGAGACATTATATTATATACTATTTACGAATTTTATTTTGATGTTATAGGAAACGCCTTCACCAACCGCTCATATTCCTCATCAGTAATTCTCATGAAAGAGCCATGCTGAGGAGAGGCAACTCCTATTATATTATTAGGTTCTGAGAAATTGCGCATAAATTTATCTGCCTTGCAGATGCGGTAGTTACGTGGCCGGGAAGAATACTCGATGTATGCAATATGCCAAGTACTGTCGCCTTCAAGCTGAAAGGCTGACACACCCTCGCATTTCTTCTTACCCTCGAAATTCACATAGTCGGTAGAATCAGGTTCAGGCCACTTGCCCGTCAAGGAGCTGCATGTGGAAGTAAACAAGCCCGGCTTACCACCTTCCTTCTTTATCATCATGTGATATTGCCTATCGGCTGGCAGATAGTTGATGTCAGCATCAATAGTGGCATACCCCCAGTCGAATAGCAGTTGTGGCTGCGTTAGCGTGGTAAAACTCTCGTCTGCGTATGAGTAATACATACGGTCGTATGCCTCCTCTCCCCTATTCCACAATGAGTAATAGATGAAATAACCACCTTTCCTGCCATCTGGCCACTTATACTCTGAATCCCAGAATATCTGAGGAGCCCACACGCGGTTTATAGTCGTCCAATCCTTATATACAGAGCGTTCACGATCTTCCTTTGTCTTGGTGTCAGAGAAAATTTCAAGTCCCTTGCGGAAGTCGAAAGTCGTTGATTTCCAATGTATGAGATCATCGGATGTCAGAAGGTCAATACCATAATTATCCCATGCCTCCTTCTTGCCAAGACGCTTCGTAGCGGCATTGTTCATGTCAGTAGTCACCATCAGATACCCACTCATATCATGCTTTCTGCATATATAAGCATCGCGCGTACCACCTTCTATCTTGGCGAGTGCCTTGCTTGAGAAAATAGAGTCACCACCGATGAGGTCGTGAAACACTACCCCATCGCGAGAAACGGCATAGGCAGTCCATTGACCTCGCCCGCTCATGTGGCAATACAGGTAGTTGCCGCCTTTCTGCGGATTTCCTACGGATTGTGCGAAAATTGATAAATTATTGACGCACATCAAGGCTATTAGGGGTATTATGCGTGTAATATTCATTATTATGCAATTTTGCTTGCAAAGTTAGAAATATTTTTCGAAAAAATAATCGGTTTTTCGGATAGTAAATCTTAATAAGTGTTAAAAACAAGGATTAACGTTAAAATTGCGAACTTTATATAGCAAATTGTTTGGCTAAACCGATTTTTTTGTTTATCTTTGCATCGGTTTTACGCTATTGGGGAATTTGCGGGAGCCAAACAAAAATATTAACTAAACAGTGTCTAATGAAATTAAAGGAAATATATTCGTTACTTATCCTAACCCTCACGCTTACGCTGGTCGCGGTACCAGTTTCGGCACAAGATTTGCTCGCAAGACAGGCACCTGTAGATCGCAGGATGCGCGCAGTTGATACATTGGCGTTAAAGGCGGTAATAGAAAGGGAATCACTCGAAAATCCAGCAGCCCAATTATATGAGGACTGGGATAACACATACGCACACAAGCAGACAGAACTTCCTGACTCATTCAGAATCAGCCTGAAGCATTTCTGTATGCCTACTACCAGCAGGGTAATCACAAGTAAGATGGGACCACGCTGGGGACGTGTTCACAAGGGTCTTGACATAAAGGTCTATATTGGTGACACTATCCGTGCAGCATTCTCTGGAAAAGTACGTATCAAGCGTTACGAGGCTCGTGGCTATGGTAAGTTCCTTGTCATTCGCCATCCTAACGGACTTGAGACAATATATGGTCACATGAGTGACTGGTTGGTTGAAGAGGATCAAATGGTTAAGGCAGGTCAGCCTATCGGTCTTGGTGGTAACACAGGTCGAAGCACAGGCTCACACCTTCACTTTGAGACACGTCTTTGCGGCGTAGCACTCAATCCTGCATTGCTCTTCGATTTCGTCAATCAGGACGTAACAGCCGACTACTATATGTTCCGCAAGAGCGACTATGAGCATGAGTCTGTTGCAATCAACAAGACAATCCAGCTCGATGGTGCTCCAGAGCCAACTCTGGCTGCTGAAGAAAAGCAGGACATACCAGCAAGCGAGGTTCGCCAGTACACAGAAACACGCTATCATAAGGTTTCTGCAGGCGAGACGCTTTACAGCATTGCACGCCGTCGCGGTGTAACCGTAGAACAGCTCTGCAAGCTGAACCATCTGACACGCGACATCAAGGTTCGCCCAGGTCAGATTCTCCGCTACTCTTAGTAGTAGCATTCTAAGGAAGAAAATCAATAACAATGTTTCCCCCTTTCATAATCAAATAAAAGTTTTGGAGAACCAGCCGAGACGTGAGTTTCTACTGGTTCTTTTTTTGTGCCTATAATTCTGGCAAATCCAACCAAAAATTTCAATTATTTCAATTATTTCAATAAAAAAGGACACGCATATCTGTGTTCTGAAAAAACAGGGTATGCCCAAAATCAATTGAAATTATTGAAATAATTGAAATTTCGCGTCACATTCACCACATTCCATACGACCATGTGGTAGCTATGGCAAAATCTCGACAAATTTCTTTATAGCAATCAGCTAAGCTGCTTTTAACTGACAATAATTACCAATCTTAATCCAATAATTTTCAATTTAATGTTGTTTTTATTGGGTGAAGATTGGTAAGATTGGAACTCCGCGTAGCGCCTGAGCCTTGCGAAGAATTATTGTCAGTTCAGCATCGGAGATGCGTTTATCAAAAAATTGTCAAACTCACGTTATTTAATAAGTATAAGAAAACAAAGTGGACATAATTCCCCTTATTAATCCCAAGCAATTCCCTTGCAAATCCCTAGCAAATCCCATTTTTATGATAGGCGAACAAAGGACATTAAAATGCAAAAGGAATGATTTTTTTGCATTAATATTTGCACAAAACAAATATTTTGCGTATCTTTGCACTCAGACATCATAGACGTGCGCCAGCCTTTGATGGCTGACCCGCACTATGTCTTTCGTGCGAGGATGCTATGCACGTTGCAGTATGAGGCGGAAAACAGGTATATCGTAATACCGTTATAAGTCCGTTACAGGTCCGTTGTAAGTCCGTTCGCCAAAAACGGAGATCAAAAGGCACTTTAAGTTACTTACCACATTGTGATTACTAACAACGACGACGAGTGAAAACAGAAATTGCCGAAAATCTGAAAAAGAGTAGGCATATAAAAACTAATCACCTAAAACTATTATGAAGAAAACTTTGCTTACGTTTTTTATTTCAATCTTACTATGCTCTTGCTCGGAACATGGCAGTTCTGTTGTGGAAGAATATTTCCTGAGAGGACAGGAAGTTAAGATAGACTCTGCAAATAAGGACATCGGACCAAAGTTTCTGTTTGGAGAAATCCTATATGCCTGGGATATGAACTACCATGGAGGAAAACTTACCAAAAACGAATGGCAGAAAGTAGATGACCTATTAGTAGCTGATGAGCATAATGAATTGGGACTTATGGTTTTATCACAAGATAATAACGGAGATTTATTTGTATTGAATCGCCCTTGGATGGGAGATAAGTTGCACTCTCTTATAAAAATCCCACATGCCGACAGTATTGCTGCCGTCAAGGATCAGACGAAATGGAAAAAATATGACCTTAAGCAAGTGCCTGGAATTCTGACTATGGGCAGTAACTTTAAGATTTTATCAGATTCAACTATTCTCGTCGCAGGAGCTGTCAGTTCTGATTTGAGGCATATATTCTCGATTATTGACTTCAAGAACCAAAAGCTCATACCCTTAGACTATTGGCCGGAAGATGGAGCTCCAACTGACAGGGACAAAAACATGCGCTACGAAAAAGACTGTGTTTTATTGGGAAATGGAAAAGGTAAATATCTGTATCAGAATGGTTTTATACCTCTCGCTTTTACATTCAACATAGAAGGTACAATAGTCAATATACAGAACCAACTATATTCGTCTAAATTTATAAAAAATGTAAAACCAACAGAAAAATTAGCCAGTTGCGCAAATAACGACAGAATCTATATGCTTTATAGGAATGCTAACAGTCAAGGTGGAAAAACAAAGGAATATGTCCCATGGATATTTGGCAATACCGTGGAAGTATTCGACTGGGATGGTGTTAAGCAGCAAGTCATCCATCTTGACAATTACGGGCAGAACATTATGCTTTCTGAAGATGGCAAGACTCTATACCTTATATCTGATTATTCTGAGGATATACCAGATTGCTATATTTACTCTTATGACATTAGTGACCTCGCCAATCATCCAATGATTGATTCTACTGAAATACAGAAAATCTGCAAGTCTAACGCAGAAAAGAACTTGGAGAAATATGGCAAGAATAATAATGTCAGTTTGAAAGAAGGTGACAGGATGGCTGATTTCGAGTTGTACGACTATAATGACAAGCCTCACCATCTTACAGAGTTTCTGGGCAAGGGTAAATATACCATCCTCGAAGTGAGCGGAATAGGCTGCGGTCCTTGTCAGGCAGCAAAACCGTATCTGGAAAAATTCTACAAGCAATACAAGGATAAATTTGAGATGATAACAATTTCCACAGACAGAGTGCTTGAATGGAAAAAGAAGCCAGTAGGAGAAGTGAGCTGGCATGAGTGGAACGACCACATAATGGCTCGTGATATCATCAAGAAATACGACATAAAAGGTATTCCGACCTTTATCATAATTGATCCAAAAGGCAAGATACTAAGCAAAAGTCTAAACCTAAAGAACTTCTCAGAGGCATTGAAGAAGCATATACCAGCAGAAGAAGTGGATAAGGTAATGGGATTTAAATAACATTTCATCAAATGCAAAGATACAAGGGAGAAAATCTTCTTTGTGTCTTTGCTCTAAAAAAGTAAACGCTTAAATAACTAACAAATGTTATAATTTGATACCTGATTCACGTGATTTTATTGATAAATGTCATTTGTACAACAAAAAATTAGCATTTTGTTTGTTCTTTTAGTATTTTTTAAGTACCTTTGCATCTATATGCAACACGAATCTGATATTTACAAAATTACACTAATCCCTACATAAAATCCGAAAAGTCCGGTATAATATAGACGTAACAAATTTTTCAAGTAATATAAGAGTATTTAAGAGTATGAAACAGAAACTTATCCTGTTTTTGGTCAGTATGCTTTGTATGGTTACAACAGCTCTGGCACAAACAAAGATTACAGGTACTGTTCTCTCGCAAGAGGACGGGGAACCCGTAATCGGCGCTACTGTCATGGTACAGGGCGACAAGAAGGGTACTGTCACCGACATCAATGGTAAATTTACCATTAGTGTGCCAAGTGGCAAAAAGTTATCAATCAGCTATGTAGGTATGAAGACTACGACTGTCAGCCCAAAGGCAGACATGGTAGTCAAGCTCGCAAGCGACGGACTTCTTGAGGATGTCGTCGTAACGGGTATGGTAAAGACCGACAAGCGTCTCTTCACCGGTGCTACTGCAAAGATCGACGCTTCATCAGCTAAGATTGACGGTATGGCAGATATCTCACGCTCTCTTGAGGGACGTGCTGCCGGCGTAAGCGTACAGAACGTGTCAGGCACATTCGGAACAGCACCAAAGATCCGTGTACGTGGTGCAACGTCTATCTATGGTTCATCAAAGCCTCTCTGGGTTGTTGATGGCGTTATCATGGAAGATGTAACCGAGGTAAGCGCAGATGATCTTTCATCAGGTGATGCCGAGACACTTATCTCAAGTGCAATCGCAGGTCTTAACTCAGACGATATCGAGTCATTCCAGATTCTTAAGGACGGTTCTGCAACCTCTATCTATGGTGCTCGTGCTATGGCAGGTGTCATCGTAATCACCACAAAGAAGGGTAAGTCAGGAAGTGCATTCGTAAACTATACAGGCGAATATACCATGCGTCTGAAGCCAAGCTACAGCAACTTCAACATCATGAACTCTCAGGATCAGATGTCTGTATATCAGGAGCTTGAGCAGAAGGGCTACCTCAACTATGCAGAGATTGCAAACAAGTCTGAGAGTGGTGTGTATGGTAAGATGTATCAGCTCATCACAGACTATGATCCAGCTACTGGTCAGTTCGGCCTTACCAACACCTCAGCCGCACGCAACGCATATCTTCGTGCTGCCGAGCTGAGAAACACCAACTGGTTCGACCGCCTGTTCTCTAACAGCATCATGCACAACCACTCTGTAAGCGTATCTTCTGGTACAGAGAAGTCACAGCACTATGTATCTGTAAGTGCTATGTATGATCCAGGATGGTATAAGAAGAGTCAGGTAGAGCGTTATACAGCTAACCTCAACTCTACTTTCAACCTCAGCAAGAAGTTGGAGTTCAACGTTATTGCCAACGCATCTTATCGTAAGCAGCAGGCTCCTGGTACTATTGGTAAGGAAACCGATGCTGTAACAGGTGAGGTGAAGCGTGACTTCGACATCAACCCATATTCTTACTCAATGAACACTTCACGTGCTCTTGATCCTGACACCTACTATATACGTAACTATGCAGACTTCAACATCTTCAATGAGTTGGAGAACAACTATATGGAGCTTGGTGTCAACGACCTCCGCGTTACTGGTAGTCTGAAGTACAAACCTATCAAGAAGGTAGAGCTTACTTTGCTTGCTGGTATGCAGAACACAGCTACAACTCAGGAGCACTATATCCTCGACAATAGTAATCAGGCTATGGCATATCGCGCAATGGGCAACTCACACATTCGCGAGAAGAACCCATTCCTCTACAAAGATCCAGACGACATCTATGCACTCCCTATCTCTGTACTTCCTGACGGTGGTATCTACGAGCGCACAGACCGCAATATGTATAAGTGGGATACACGTCTCACAGCAGCTTACAACGACGTATTTGCCGAGGATCACATCGTGAACCTCTATGGCGGTATGGAGACAAACTACGTAAACCGTCACAAGACATGGTTCCGTGGCTGGGGTATGCAATATTCTATGGGCGAGATTCCAAACTATGCATATCAGGTATTCAAGAAGGGTTCAGAGGAGAACACCGACTATTACACTCTCGAAAACAAGCACGAGCGTAGTGCTGCTTTCTTCGCAAACGGAACATACTCATACAAAGGTCGTTATACTCTGAATGGTACATACCGCTACGAGGGTACAAACCGTATGGGTAAGAGCCGTGCAGCTCGCTGGTTGCCTACATGGAACGTATCAGGTTCTTGGAACGTACACGAGGAGGATTTCTTCACAAAGTTCGAGCCTACCATCTCCCACCTCTCACTCCGCGCATCTTATTCACTTACCGCTGAGCGACCAAACATTTCAAACGCTATCGTGGAGATAGGTAGTAAAACACCTTGGCGTCCTTTCGCAAGTGTTCGTGAGTCAAAGCTTTATATAAAGAACCTCGCAAACGAGGATCTCACATACGAGAAGAAGCATGAGCTTAACCTCGGATTGTCAGCAGGTTTCCTCAACAACCGCATCAACCTTGAGGTGGATTGGTACAAGCGTAACAACTACGACCTTATCGGCTATGCCACTACACAGGGTATAGGTGGTGAGATTGACAAGCTCGGTAACATTGCCTCTATGAAGGCTAACGGTATTGAAATAAGCATCACTACAAACAACATCAAGACTCAGGACTTCAGTTGGACAACCAATTTCATCTACTCTCATTCTTCAAACGAAGTTACCGACCTGAAGACCACAAGTAATGTGATGAATCTTGTGGCACGTACAAGCACCAACGATAAAGGTGATAACACACCAAATGCATTTGCACGTGAAGGCTACCCTGTAGGTGCACTCTTCTCTATTCCTTTCATGGGACTTAATGACGAAGGTCTTCCTACATTCCTTGATCAGGACGGCAAAATAACAACTACTGGTATCTACTTCCAGGAAAGAGATCCTGAAAAACTCAATTTCCTTGAGTACTCTGGTACAGTTGATCCAACAGACGTAGGTTCTCTCGGCAACGTGTTCAAGTATAAGAACTTGTCACTCAACGTATTCGTTACCTATTCTTTCGGTAATGTAGTACGCCTGGATCCTATTTTTGACGATGAGTACACCGACCTTATGTCAACTCCTAAGGAGTTCAACAACCGTTGGACAGTTCCTGGTGATGAGAAATATACTAACATCCCTGTTATCGCTTCTAAGCGTCAGAACGATAACGACTCACACCTCTCATACGCTTACAACGCTTACAACTATAGCACAGCGCGTATTGCAAAGGGTGACTTCATCCGCATGAAGGAAATCTCTATCGGTTATGACTTCCCAAAGAGCATCACAGAGAAGCTCCGCCTTGCAAACCTCTCATTGAAGCTTCAGGCAACAAACCTCTTCCTTATCTATGCAGATAAGAAACTTAACGGTCAGGATCCTGAGTTCTTCAACGCTGGTGGTGTGGCAGCTCCAACACCAAAGCAGTTCACAGCAACTCTCCGTGTCGGTCTTGGTGGCAACGACTCAAGCGTAAAGAAGGATGACGGTCGCGTAGCTCTGCTCCAGTCAGATCTCGACAACGCTAACGCAGAAATCAACCGTCTTCGCGGACAACTCGCTAACCAGAAGCCTGCAGAGGTCAAGGAGGTTGTGAAGGAAGTTGTAAAGGTTGAGAAAGAGAAGCAGTTCATGCCACTCTCTATCTTCTTCGCTCTCAACTCATCATCACAGCTTGAGGCAGGTGAGGAAGTAAACCTCCGCACAATTGCAGAGGCAGCCAAGAAGAACCCAGACCTCAAGGTATATCTTACAGGCTATGCTGACAGCGCAACAGGCACAGAGGAAATCAACAACCGAATCTCTGCACAGCGTGCTGAGTCTGTAGCCAAGTCACTTGAGGCATTAGGCGTAAGCCGTAGCCAGATGGTAATTAGTAGTAAGGGCGGTGTAAGTATGCTCGAGAACACAGCTTACGATCGTCGCGTCATCGTTGAGGTAAAATAAAGACTAAAAGTTATGAACACATTATTAAAATATACAAACGCAGGCGCGATTATTGCAGGTGCTTTCTGTCTGGTGAGCTGTGACGACTTCCTCGACACAAATCCAGATAACCGCGCAACAATTGATAATGAGAAAAAGATAGAGAACCTCCTTGTAGGTGCCTATCCTGACCATGACCATATCTATGTAGCCGAGCTTGTTTCTGATAACATTGACGACTACGGCGAGGGCAACCCAGAGACAGAGCGTTTCTGCGAGGATACATGGGCATGGAAAGACGAGAAGGAACAGGACAACGAGTCGCTTGAGAACTTCTGGGAAAGTTCCCTCGTAAGTATCTCCGCAGCAAACGAGGTTCTGAAGGCAATAGAGAAAATGCCAGAAACTTCTGCTTTGAAAGAGGCAAAGGGTGAGGCTCTCATGTGCCGAGCATACAACTATTTCATGCTCGCTAATATGTTCTGTCTGCCTTACGACAAGGCAAAGAACGACTCTCAGCTTGGTTTGCCATACCTCACAGAGCCAGAAACACAGCTCAGCCCAAAGTATGAGCGTGGCAATATGACAGAGCTCTACAACCACATTCAGGCTGATATTGAGGAAGGACTTCCACTTGTGAATGGTTCTTACTATACAGTACCTAAGTACCACTTCACAAAGCGTGCAGCATACGCACTCGCAACACGTTTCTATCTGTTCACAGAGCAATGGGAGAAGGCTGTTGAAGCTGCTACTTTGTGTCTTGGCGATCAGCCTGCAACTATGCTTCGCGACTGGAAGGCTATGGCAGGCATGACACAGAGTTTTGAGGCTATCAGTAATCAGTATATCAACGCTAATGAGAATGCGAACCTCCTGCTTCTAACATCTTATTCAGCAGCAGGCATGTTCTTCGGTCCTTATCGTTACAATAGCCGATACTCTCACGGCGCATATCTTGCAGAGAAAGAGGATATTCGTGCTACACAACTCTGGGGCAAATATACGGAATTCTACATTACCCCAAAGGTATATTCAGGTACCAACATGGATAAGACAATCTTCTGGAAGTTGCCATACATCTTCGAATATACCGACCCTGTGGCAAAGGTTGGATATCACCACACAGTATATCCTACACTCACCACAGACGAGACTCTTCTCAGCCGTGCAGAGGCTTACATCATGCTCAAGCAGTATGACAAGGCTTGTGAGGATATGACCATGTGGATGCACGCAATAACCAAGAGCGATCTTGTTTTGACACCAGAAAACGTGAACGAGTTCTACAACAACGCCAAGTATTCATATTCTGATGCTGACAGCATTGACTCACAGCTCAAGAAGCATCTCAATCCTTCATTCGCAATAGATAAAGAAGGCAGCACTCAGGAGAATATGCTTCAGGCTGTTCTTACCTTCCGCCGTGTAGAGACCATGCATCTCGGTCTTCGTTGGTTTGACATCAAGCGTTACGGCATAGAGATTCCACGTCGAGTGATGAATGCTAATGGTGTTCCTGCGAAGAAAGTCGGAAACTTACTAAAGAAGAACGACCTACGACGCGCTCTCCAGCTTCCTAACAAGGTACTTGAGGCTGGATTGGAGAAGAATCCAAGATAAAATTCATTTACTATTTGACTATTTACAATTTACTATTTATTTACGATTTGATTGATATACAATTCCACTTCTGTGAAAAAAAGTAAATTTATAAAAATAGTAAATAAATAGTACATAGCTAAATAGTACATAAAAAAAGTATTTAATTATGAAACTAAATAAATTATTTATACCGCTTGCTATAGGTGCAATGACATTAAGCGCTTGTTCCTCAGATGATCCAGATGAGGGCAAGAGCGTGATTGTTACACCTAATGAGGAGCAGACAGAGTTTGATAAATGGCTAGAGGTAAACTATGCCATTCCATACAATATCGACTTTAAGTACAGATACAAGGAAACTGAGTCTGACTACGACTACTATACAGTACCTGCAAGGTACGATGATGCCATTAAGATGGCGCATCTCGTAAAGTACCTCTGCGTAGAGACATACGACGAGGTTGCAGGCACAGATTTCACACGTCGCTACTTCCCAAAGATGTTCTTCCTCATCGGAGAATGGGAATATCGTAACAACGGAACCTACGTTCTTGGTACAGCTGAGGGCGGTCGTAAGATTCTGCTTGCAGGTCTCAACCATCTTAAAGACATTTTTGCAAAAGGTCCTGAGGTTATGAACGAGCTCTACTTCAAGACTATCCACCACGAGTTCACCCACATTATGAACCAGACAAAGGATATCCCTGCTGATTTCCAGACGGTTACTGGTACTGGCTATGTCGGTGATATGTGGAGTGAGGAGCCATACGACACGGAATACCTGTCAAGAGGATTCATAACAGACTACTCACAAAACAACTACAAGGAGGACTTTGCCGAGATGCTCTCTACATATATCACAAATGATGCAGAGACCTGGAATGGTTGGTTGGAGAAGGCAGACAAAGCTGCTGCAGAAAAGGCAGAAAAGACTGGTGAAACAACAACAAAACCATCTCAGCTAATCAACACAAAACTTGACATCGTTCGCCGTTACATGAGTGAGACCTTCAACATTGACATTGATGCTCTCCGTGAAACTGTTCAGCGTCGTCAGAATGACATATTCACCGGCAAGGTGGATCTAACTGATATTACGGTGAAGTAGTAAAAGCGGTCTCTCCCCCCTCCCCGTAGGGAGGGAGCCGGAGCGCGAAAGGCCATTCACTACAAACTAATAAATATTCAAAAAAATTTATTTTATGAAAAAGAATAGTAAACTACAAAATATCCGATCCCTCTTTGTCGGATCGGCTCCCTCCCTACGGGGGAGGGCGGGGGGAGAGGCCGTGTTGTCCTTTTTCCTCCTCCTTTCCACCTTACTCTTACAGTCATGTCTGAAAGATCAGGAGGATATCTTCGACAAGTCATCTTCTCTGCGTATGCAGGAGGTTCTTGACAAGACAAAGACTACTCTCACAAGCAACAAGAACGGTTGGGCTCTCGACTACTACCCAAACCGCAAACTCACCTATGGTGGCATAGCATACGCTATCCAGTTCGAGGGAACTGAGGCAACAGTCTATTCACAGGAGTCTGACAAGAGCGAAACAAGTCTCTATAAGCTCACAAATGATGACGGTCCTATCCTCAGCTTCGACAGCTATAACAGTTTGATGCACGCATACGCTACACCATCATCTGGCGAATACGAGGCAAAGGATGGCGACTTCGAGTTCATCATCATGGATGTTCAGGACACCCTCATCACCCTCAAGGGTAAGCGTAGCGGCAATATGATGTATATGCATCGTCTCAGCCAGCCAGCACAGGATTATATCAATTCCGTAAAGGCTATTGAAGAAAAGATGCAATCTGTCAAATACGCTTTCGTGGTAAATGGTGATTCAATCCTCATCAAGCGTTTGAACAACGTGTTCACATTCACCGATCCTAAGACTGGTGAGAGCACAGACATACCTTTCATCACCACGACTACAGGTTTCGAGTTCAAGGACAGCGTGGACATCATGGGCAAGAACGTGACAGGATTCAAGTATTCAGAAGATGGCATCTGGGCTAACCCAACTGACAAGTCCGTTGCCCTTGTTGCCCTCCCACTGCCTCTCACCGAATTCCTCACTACCAGCTATTGGTCAATGCCAGCAAGCGGTATGTCTGAGGAAGCTTTGAAGATGTTCAACCAGGCAAAGGAAGGAAGTGCCACTGAAGGTGAGACTATCAACTATATGATTCTCGGTCCTAATAACATCATGGATTATTCTGGTGCATTCGGTTTCTCATTCCAGAGTGGCAAGTATTACGGTTCACTTCTTATCGATGCTGACATTATCAGCGATGACATCGTAACTTTCTACTATACAGGAAAGGGGGAAGGTAATGGTAAATGGTACTTCACTAATGCGAAGTTCAGTTGGATAATAAGTGCCCTCTGTGGTGCCAAAGGTGCTACCTACACCCTGACAGCCGATGATCCTAAGAATCCTACATGGATCAAGATGGAGCAAATGGAGAATCCAAACATATACTTCACAGTATATCATGATATAATTGCAGCACCATTTGATAAATAATCAAGACTATCAATATGAAAAAGATATTAAACACAATACTGCTGACGCTTGCCATAATCGGCTTAACGTCATGCAGCGACAACGGCGAGGGCGAATACACATTCACCAATTCCATCAGGATTGTAAGCCAGACCGTGTCTGACATGAATGTGAAGGCTTCTGAGGGTACTATCGTTGTAGAGGCTCCTGCCTCTATCGAAGTTAAAGCCTCAGCTGATTGGTTCACAGCCTCTGCAAGTGGCAATACCATAACCGTAAAGACTACTGATAACCTTGGCATAGAATATCGTAGTGGTAAGGTAGTAATCAAGAGTGGTAGCGACATTGCCGAGGTGGCAGTCATCCAGAAAGGTACTATCATTTCCGTTGACTCAAAGGATATTCTTCTCAATGATGCAAAGGCTGAATTAGAGATTCCTTATGCTTGCAACCTTGATTTCAAGTGCTATACAGCAGAGAAATGGCTTACCTGCAAGGCAGGAAATGGATCTATCTCTGTAAGTGCAGAAGAAAACGCAACTGGTCACTTGCGTAGCGGCTACATCTACTACGAGGCTGGCAACAGCAAGGATTCTATCTTCATTCAGCAATGTGATATCGAGAAGGATCTTCTCGGAGATATGCTACTTACAGACGTATCAGGTACCAAAGAACCTTTCAACGCAAAGTTTGTAGCATCGACCGATACTGCAGGCGTTACTTCCTATGCTCTCGTACTCAGCGACTACAACTTCGTTATTCCTGTCAGCTTCAACGAAAAGACATACACAATCACCCTTAATGCAGGTCAACCAATTGGTAAGTTCCAGGATTGCAACATCTACACCGTAATAGCAGACGCCACCAATGGTAATATGACAGCAAATGAGAAGGTTAGCATGTCAGGTGACTTTTTCTATGATGAAGAAGACGAGGCAACCTACCTTGTCTTTGAGGATAACGGTACATGGAGCGATGGAAATACAGCCAACGCTCTCGTACTATACGCATACGACGGTAAGGCGAATCCTGTTGGCTCCATATTGACACTTCCTGTGCCTTACCTGATTAAGCCAAACAAAAAATGATAGTTCCTGCTTAGGCAAGCATCTTTGCAAGCCGAGCGGAAATTAAAATCCAAAGACGCAAGGGTACAAAAACGATGTGCCTTTGCGTCTTTTCGTTTAAATAATTTCCGATTCTCATTTTTTATTCATACCTTTGCAGTTGAAATACTCAGGATACATTTTCTTGAAGACAATATAAAGGAGCACATGCTCCATATTTTTTATATTAATTTCATTTTTAACAAACAAAACAAAAAATGCAACAGAAACATTTCTGTGAGCGCAAGGCATTGCGATTCAAGCATTTCTCACGCAAGGGTTATGCCCTTTTCTCTGTCATGGGACGTGAGGTGCTTATCGGAACCCTCAGCGTTGCAACCCTCTCCCACGCAAAGGCAGACGGTATCAGCATCAACGTAGAGGCAACCGGCGATTCGCTCCAGCGCTCAGAACTGAAGCTCGATGAGGTGGTCGTCACCGGCTCACGCGCTCCATTGACTCTCGCAGAGTCAGCAAAGATTGTATCTGTCATCACACGAGACGATATTCATCGTGCGGCGGCAGAGAGTATCAACGACATTCTAAAATTAGCTACCGGCGTCGATGTCCGTCAGCGTGGTGGCTTTGGTGTACAGACGGACATCTCCGTGCGTGGAGGAAATTTTGACCAGATTACCATTCTGTTGAATGGTGTCAACATCTCCTCACCCCACACAGGTCATTTATCAGCCGATTTTCCTGTTTCTCCCGAAGACATCGAGCGCATAGAAGTGCTCGAAGGACCTGCCGCGCGTGTCTATGGCACCAGCGCGTTTAATGGCGTGATAAATATTGTGACGAGAACAGGCCAGACCCTCTCCCCGCTCTCCCTGCATAGGGAGAGAGCCGGAGAACAACATGGGGGTATCCAAAGTCCCCCTATGCAGGGGGATTTAGGGGGTCTTTTTCACGTTAGTGCCGGCCAATACGGCTTCGCCAACGCCAATGCCTCTTTGGTCAAGTCCTTCGCCTCTACCCACCATCTCCTTTCTGGCGGCTATACCCGTACCGACGGAGCCACGCCCAACAGTTACTTTTCGTCCTCGCGCGTCTTCTATCATGGTAGTGCGCAGATAGGAAACGCCACGACCGTTAGCGGCCAGCTCGGCTACAGCTACAAGCCCTATGCCGCCAACACGTTCTACGGCGCTTCCTCCACCGACCAATGGGAGAGCAACGAGCGACTGATGGCTGCCCTCAACGCCGACATCAAGCTTGGGAAAATCCACCTTGCGCCACAACTCTATTGGAATCGCTGGTACGACCATTACCAATGGCACAAGGACAATCCAGCCGGCGAGAACTTCCACAAGGTTGACTCCCGAGGCGCATCGCTCAACGCATGGTTCCCTTCGGCTTTAGGCAAAACATCCCTCGGCTTTGAGGTGCGTGGAGAGAGCATCAAGAGCACGAAGCTCGGCAAGCCTATGCCAGAATCCGATTGGGAGAAAACTGGCGGTCATGATGCCGAATCTGATAAGCTCTACAAGTTCAGGGACACGCGCACCAACATCTCCGCATTCCTTGAGCACGACATCCTCCTGCGCAACCTCACCATCTCCCTCGGTCTCCTGGCGAATATGAACGACGGCCTTGACACCCGATGGCGCGTCTATCCTGGTATCGACGTCAGCTACCGCCCATCCGATGCGTGGAAGCTCTTCGCCTCATGGAACATGGCTCTCCGAATGCCAACCTTCACCGACCTGTATTATAGCGGAGCGAACATCGAGGGCAACAGCAACCTGAAACCCGAGAAGACAACCGACTACCAGCTCGGAGCGCAGTACTGCGCCAACGGCTTCATGGCAGAGGCACAACTCTTCTATTCCCACAAGACGGATATGATAGACTGGGTAACGTATTCCGACGCCCTCACAGGCGAGTCCGACGGCATCTTCCATTCCGTCAATTTCGAGCTTGACAACAAAGGCTTCGAGCTGAATCTCTCCCTCCTCCCGCAAGAGCTATGGAGCGAGGCGTGCCCTCTGCGTAAGCTAAGTGCGAAATACAGCTACATCAACGAGGATTCCGAGTACGACGTAACGGTCATCAGCAGCAAATACGCAATGGACTATCTCCGTCACAAAGTCGTGTTGAGTGCTGACGGAAGGCTATGGAAGCGCCTCAACCTCAGTCTCTCATGGCGATGGCAAGACCGCATAGGTCGTGACAATCCTTCCTATGCCCTCACAGACTCCCGCCTTTCATGGGATGCCCCCAAGTGGTCCGTCTATTTCGACATCAGCAATCTCTTCAACAAGAAATACTACGACTACTCCACCATCCCCCAGCCCGGTCTCTGGTGGCGCATCGGCACCCTAATCAAGTTCGGATTGTAAAGCCACAAAATTAAAAAGTATGGTTAGCGTAATGTTAATCATACTTTTTTCAAACTCAGAGACGCAAAGACACAGAGTTTTTACACTTTGCGCCTTTGCGTCTTCGCGTTTTAATAAATTAACGTGAGTTCGACGAAAAATAGAAGCGGATGTATCAGCCTTCGCTCTAAGTCCGTTATACCTCCGTTACAAGTTCGCTTTAAGTCCGTTCCTAAGAATGGGCGAAAAATGGGATTTGCAAGGGATTTGGTAGGGAATTGCTTAGGATTTGCAGCAAAGGCAGAATAAATTGTCTGTCCAAACACTAAAGGTGCAAAGGTACGAATCGTATAGAATTGAATATCAGCTTTTTAGAGAAAGACATCTATTAGTTTGTTCCAGTTCCAGTTGTTCCAGTTTTTATTTTCTAGTTTCCATCCTTTCTTTTTTATATCATTTTTTTATATTATATATTTATTAAGTAAGTGATCAAATTTATTTATATAATGCAGGTGTCAGTCCACTGCAA